>NZ_PPCY01000003.1:0-101400 GCF_002959795.1 Veillonella sp. S13054-11 | reverse complement strand
GAATTACTAATAGTTAGTTAAATCTTCTATGTATACAATATATTTACTGAATATACGTTGTATATTTAAATCAGTTTAGGTATGATAAATGTGTAATATTCATTTCAGATAGGATGGTGCAAGTTATGACAAGTGTTGCTGCAAAGCATGCAAAAGGAAAAAAATTAAAAGACGTAATCTTCGTAACTGCTGGTCAAGCTCAAGCTGATGCTAAAGAAAATGGCCGTGAGAATGTTGTGAATGGTACGTTGGGTGCTATTCATGATGAAGAGGGAAACTTAGTTTTTCTTAAGACCGTTAAAGAAGAATATTTGAGTCTTTCGGATTCTGAACATGTTGGTTATGCACCAATTGCGGGTATTCCAGATTTTTTGTGTGCTGCTGAAAAAGAATGTTTTGGTAATTTCCGTCCAGAAGGTCATATTCGTAGCATTGCTACCGCAGGTGGCACTGGTGGCATTCATCATTTGATTCATAACTATACAGAGCCTGGTGATGAAGTATTAACAGCGGATTGGTACTGGGGTGCATACCGTGTTATTTGTAGTGATACTGGACGTACACTAGTTACGTATTCCTTATTTGATGAACATAATAACTTTAATCATGAAGCATTCCAAAATCGTGTAAACGAATTGGCGGCTAAACAAACAAATGTGGTTGTTATCTTTAACACACCAGGTAATAACCCAACCGGCTACTCTATTGAGGATAAAGATTGGGATTCTATCCTTAATTTCTTGAAGGATTTAGTTGCTATTGGTCGAAATAATGTGATTATTGGTATTGATGTAGCATATCTTGATTACTCTGGTGAAAAAGATGAGGTACGTGCGTTCTTCAATAAATTTAGTCATTTACCAAAAGAAATTCTCACCTGTGTGTGTTATAGCTTATCTAAAGGATTTACTATGTATGGTCAGCGCGTTGGTGCGATGATTGGGATCTCTGATGATGAAGAAATAGCTGATGAGTTTTTCGAAGTTAACAAATCTACAAGTCGTGCCACATGGTCCAATATTTGTCGTCCCGCAATGCGTACAATGGCTAATATTGTGGCTGATCCAGCTAAGTTTAAGGAATATGAAGCTGAACGCAATTGCTATTATCAATTAATTCGCGATCGTGCTGATATCTTTAAACAAGAAGCAGCACAAGTAGGACTTCCTATGTTACCTTACCGCGGTGGCTTCTTTATTACAATTCCTACAGACTCTGCGAATGCTATCTGTGAAGAATTGAAAAAAGAGCACATCTATGTGATTGCATTAGCAAATGGTATTCGTATAGCAGCATGTGGTATTCCTAAATGTCAAATGACAGGTCTAGCTGAAAAAATTTATAATGCCATGAAACGTCTTGGTAAATTATAATACATAAGTAAATTATACTAAAAACCACTTGATACATGTATCAAGTGGTTTTTAGTATGTAGATATAAATTTGATTGAATAAATATAAAAGGATATTAGTAATGTAATCAATTTTGTTTATTTGTTACATTAGTGAATATCTTTATGCTCTTTAATGTCTTTATCAGCTTCTTTTGCCAAGTTTTCAAGCGCTCGTTTAGGAGCGGTTCTTTCACCTGTTTCTGGGTCTATAAATTCAACGCGGTCCAAGGTGCTTGTAATTTGACCACGAATGAAGCTTAAGTAGATTTCGTATAGTTCTTTTTTTTCTGCTAACTCTTCTGGCGTTAATTCTTGACCAGATTTTTTCTTTGCAGCTAGTTCATTTATTCGTTTTAATGTATCGTTAATATTACTCATATGAGCCTCCTGTATTCTATATTAGAATAGTATGTTTTATTATAACATAGAACTTAATGAATACGTATGGTAAGATATAAGTTGTACGCGTCTGTACTTTCACAGGTGAGAAAGGAGAACTGTATGCGTGTAACAAAAGCGATAAAGGCAGAGCAGTTGAAATTGTTACAAGAGCATTATTTTGATGCAAAACCTGCCCTTGAGTATACAAATGAATTTGAATTATTAGTTGCTGTAGTTTTGTCAGCACAATGTACGGATGAACGAGTTAATATTGTTACTAAACGATTATTTCCTGAACTTAATCATCCTGCAAAGATGCTTGAAATTGGAGTTGCTAAGTTAGAGACTCTTATTAAAGATTGTGGCCTTTATAAGTCCAAGGCAAAAAACTTAATTGCTACTTGTCAAATTTTAGTTGACCGATATCATGGAGAGGTGCCTCGTGAGTTTGATCAACTCGTTGAATTGCCTGGTGTGGGGCGTAAAACAGCAAATGTTGTGGTATCCGTTTTATTTGGTACACCAGCCATTGCGGTAGATACACATGTATTTCGCGTGTCTAACCGATTAAAATTAGGTATTGCTAAGACGCCAGAAGAGATGGAACAAAAGTTACAAAAGGCAATTCCAAAAAAGGACTGGGCTGCCGCACACCACTGGTTAATCTATCATGGCCGTAGATTGTGTAAGGCTCGTAAGCCTTTGTGTAATGAATGTTTTTTAAATCATCTATGTCCTTCAGCCGGAAAGGTTTAATATGAAAGTAAATAACGAAGAATTTATTGCCCTTTGTGCTAATCATGGTATTGAGGGAATTGATATTGTAAATGAGTTAATGCGTTTTAAAGTGCTAGATCAATTGATTTCTAGTAATGCTAGCTCCCGTGAGTGGGGTGTAACGGCAGATGATTTATATGCGTTAGCAGAAAAATCCACAGTAGAATCCTTTGGTCCTGTACCATATGATTTGAATACATTCCAAGCTCTTTATGGACCATCCTTTAGAGTGGAATTGTTTGATTTTATTAGTGACACAGGTATTTTAGAAGGTCTAGATGTAGGCACTATTTGGGAAATTCCTGTTCGTGAAAGTATCGAAGCTCATAGTAAAACGGGAGAATTGGTTCTGTATGCTTATGTAGAAGAATATGCAGGCATGGTTGAAGAGATTCTTCAATCTTATGAAGATAAAAAAGTCGTTCTGTATACGGCATCTCCCGTGTGTTATAGCATTTTGACACGTTTATATCCAATGGCTCAAATCATTAATCAATGGCCTCATCGTAGCTATTTTGACCATATCTTTACAGGCACAGTTGGTATGTTCCAATCCTCTGAAGATATTGTGGAAGAGGTCGCTAACGGATTACATAACTTGGTTCCAGAAGGGACTGCTCAATTATTCTTACCTGCTACAATGGCACAAAATCAATTGGGCTTAAATAATATGGCGTTGCAATTTTTCTTGAACCAAAAACGAGTAGAAGCTATACGGGAATGGACTCCATTAGGGGCTTATGAAATCGTATATGGTAAATACGATGTAAAAAAAATGCGTGTTGGTCTTCGTGAACGTGTAGGGGATGAGTGGAAAACAATTAATTATATTCCATTACCTCATGGCGTATTTGCGCAATTGCCAGTATTTACGGTATTAAATTATGGCTTGTCCTTGCGTTCTATTTTGTTGCCCGGCAGTCAAACGGACGTAGCCTTAGGTCAAGATGGTATTTATTGCATTGATAGCCGTGTATCTGAATTAGGTCGCACTGCTCTTATTGAAAGTGGAGCTTATTTTCTTACTTTTAAACGTCATACTGATCATATTGATGTAGATATTGCGACAGAAGCGCCTGTAGATGATATGTACTGGATGCTCCCAGATGCTGAATTAGCATATATGTGGTATGCCTATTTCTGCAGCACTACGGGTCAAACATTGATTCAAGAAATCTCCATGCTCGTTCAAACAGATGAATCCTTTGGCTATATGCTTAGTAGCGTACGTCGTCGCGTATTAGATGTAAAGGATGAGACCCAACTAATTGAATCTGTACAGGCTGCTGACGAGGCATATATTAAGGCTGTTACGGAGGCTACAACGAGTTGGAAAGAGACCGTAGATTCATTAGGTGCACAAGTTATGCCACCTACAGCTTCTATTGATATTGAAGATTATAGTGACTATAAAAAAGAATTGTAAATCATATAATTTTGGTTTAAAATATATCGTATCCTAAAAAATATAAACTACTAAATATAGTAGATACGAAACATAGCATATGAATATGTAAGAAAGGAGGACCTATGGCAGTTATTAATTTTGAAATCTTCAAGGTTATTGGTACTTTATCTGAAGATAAAGATGGTTGGAAAAAACAATTAACATGTACTAGTTGGGGAAAATACAATCCTAAGTTTGATCTTCGTGCTTGGGATAGTGAATATACAAGCATGAAAAAAGGTATTACCCTTTCTTTAGAGGAGCTTATTGCATTGCGTGACATCCTCAACGAAAGCGACTTGGAAGCTATTTTAGCTGAGGCTATTGAAGAAAAGCAAGCATCCAAGGAATAGTATTGGTTACTTGCATTTGTGCAGGTGTCATGCTATAATCTATAAGAATAATATTGATTGCTGGAAAGAGGTGTATAGAATGAAACAAGGTATTCATCCAGACTATAAAGAAGCTACAGTAACTTGCGGTTGTGGCAACACATTCAAAACTGGCTCTGTAAAAGAAGACCTTCGTGTAGACGTTTGCTCCAAATGCCATCCGTTCTTCACTGGTCAACAACGTGCGGCTCAAGCTCGTGGTCGTATTGAACAATTTAACAAACGTTACGGCAAATAATTTGTATTGTAATGTAACATGTATTGGCAGGGCTGTTGGCTCTGCCTATATTTGTTTATGAGAGGAGATCTTGTGAACAGAGAACGTATAAAAAAGTTTGTCGGAGGACAGGCTGTGATCGAAGGTGTCATGATGAGAGGCCCTGGCTATACGGCAACTGCCGTACGTGAGCCTGCGGGAACTATTGTAGTTCAAAAAGAGGCTACAAAGTCCATTGCTGACACATATCCAATATTGAAAAAACCATTTCTTCGTGGCTGTGTAGCTCTCTATGAATCTCTAGTGATAGGCATGAAGGCTTTATCCTTCTCTGCTAAGGCTGCTGGCGATGAAGAGGAAGAAATGTCTAATAGTGAAATCGCCATTACCATGGTTATTTCTACACTATTTGCGATAGCTGTGTTTTTGGCATTGCCTACATTTATCGTAAAATTCATTCCTGGTGTACAGGATAATCATATAGTATTAAATCTCATTGAAGGTGTCATTCGTTTAGTACTTTTCTTACTTTATATTTGGGGGATTGGTCTTACGAAGGATATTCAACGAGTTTTCCAATATCATGGGGCAGAGCATAAAACGATTCATACTTATGAATTAGATTTGCCTTTAACTGTAGAAAACGTTCGCCAACAAAGTCGCTTGCATGCGCGATGTGGTACAAATTTCTTACTTATTGTTATGGTAGTTAGTATCTTTGTATTTGCTTTCTTGGGTTGGCCCAATTTGTTGGAACGTATCGTGAGCCGCGTACTCCTTATGCCTGTAGTAGCTGGTATTGCGTACGAGGTAATTCGTCTTGCTGGACGTAGCGATCATTCTTTTGTGAAAGCTCTTATTAAACCAGGTCTTGCGTTACAATATATGACAACGCGTGAACCAGAAGATGATCAAATTGAAGTTGCTATACGAGCTTTAGAAGAGGTCCGTCCGCCTGAGAGTGACGCATATGAAGAGGAATAAACATGTTAGTTGATAAATTACAAGTTATTGAAGATAAATTTATGGATCTTGAGCAGCGCATTAGTGACCCAGAGGTCATTGCTCGCCAAGATGAATGGCGTAAATTGACCCGTCAACATGCTCAATTATCTGAAACCGTTGAAACGTTCCGTACTTACAAAAAAGTTTTATCTGGTATTGATGAAGCTATGGAAGTTATTGAAGATAAATCCATGGACGAAGAATTCCGCGAAATGGCACAAGAGGAATTGAAAGAGTTGAAACCTCAAAAAGAGGAATTGGAAGAAAAGTTGCAAGTTCTATTATTGCCTAAGGATCCTAATGATGATAAAAATATTATCATCGAAATTCGCGGGGGCGCTGGCGGTGATGAAGCTGCATTATTTGCAGGTGACTTGTTTCGCATGTACACAAAATATGCGGAAAGCCAAGGCTGGCGTTGTGAGATTATCGATGCTAATGAACCAGAGCTTGGTGGCTTTAAAGAGGTTATTTTCTCTGTGGATGGTGAAAATGTATACTCTAAGATGAAATTTGAATCTGGTGTACATCGTGTACAACGTGTACCGGCTACAGAAACACAAGGCCGTGTACATACATCTACAGTTACAGTAGCCGTATTGCCAGAGATGGAAGATGTTGATATTGAAGTTAATGAAAAAGATTTAAAAATTGATACATATCGTGCGAGTGGTGCCGGTGGTCAGCATATCAATAAAACTGAGTCTGCTGTTCGTATTACACACTTACCATCTGGTATCGTTGTAGCGTGTCAAGATCAACGATCTCAATTACAAAACCGTGAAAAAGCTATGCGTGTATTGCGTGCTAAGTTACAGGATCAAGCTGAACAAGAGGCCATTTCTAGTATGGCTGCAGATCGTAAGAGTCAAGTCGGCACAGGTGATCGTAGTGAACGTATTCGCACCTATAACTACCCACAAGGTCGCGTCACAGATCATCGTATTAATTTAACATTATATAAATTAGATGCTATTTTAAATGGCGATCTTGATGAAATTATTCAAGCCTTAAATGCTGCAGACCAAGCGGCAAAAATGCAGGAGGCTAATACAAATGCATAAGGAGATTTGGACAATCGGTCGTATTCTCCAGTGGACAGAGCAGTACTTTCAAAGCAAGGAGATGGATACACCTCGACTTGATGGGGAAGTACTGCTTTCTCACGTTTTAGGTAAAAATCGGATTTATCTATATACCCATTATGACCAACCGCTTATTCAAGACGAGCTCGATGCCTTTAGGCCTCTCGTTCAACAACGGGCTAAGGGGCATTGTGTAGCGGCTATCATTGGGGAAAAGGACTTTATGGGGTTGACCTTTAAGGTGAATGATAAGGTATTGATTCCACGACCTGATACGGAAACCTTGATTGAGCATGTACTAGGTACTTATCCAAAAGATAGTAATGTGCGTATTCTTGATGTATGCACAGGCCCTGGGACAATATTATTAAGTCTATTACATTATTTGCCAAATGCTAGTGGTGTTGGTTTAGATATCTCCACAGATGCTTTACCGGTGGCACGCGAAAATGGTGAGTCCTTTAATTTAGCTGACCGAGTACAGTTTATGGAATCAGATATGTTCTCCACTTTATATGGAAAAGAGGAGAAATTTGATCTTATTGTTTCTAATCCTCCATACATTCGAACTGGTGATTTAAAGATGTTGTCTCCAGATGTATTAAATGAGCCTCATATTGCATTATTTGGTGGAGAGGATGGGCTTCAATTTTATCGAATCTTAGCTAAAGAATGTAGAAATTATTTAAACGCTAATGGCCGTGTGGCGTTTGAAGTAGGCTTTGACCAAGCAAAAGAGGTAGGTGCTTTATTGCAAGAAACAGGTCAATATTCGAATATTCAATTTATAGCTGACCTCGGTGGTCATAACCGGGTAGTGACAGCTGTATATGAGGGCTAATATGGATACTAAAATCATTACAAATCCATCAGAACAAGATATAGATACGTTAGCCCGTGCTTTGCGCAATGGTGAATTGGTGTCTATTCCTACAGAAACTGTATATGGATTAGGTGCAAATGGTCTAGATCCAGAGGCGATGGATAAAATCTATGCTGCCAAAGGACGGCCTTCTGATAATCCACTTATTTTGCATGTTCCTAATAGTGAAAGCATAAAACCTTTGGTAACAGAAATTTCTGCTACGGCGCAAGCCTTAATGGATACATTCTGGCCAGGGCCATTAACGATTACATTGCCTAAATCTGATTTAGTGCCAGATCGTGCAACAGGTGGTTTATCTCGTGTGGCGCTTCGGTGTCCTGATCATGAGGCATGTCGAGTATTATTAGAGCGTGCAGGCATACCTATAGCGGCACCTAGTGCCAATATTTCAGGGCGCCCAAGTCCAACTACTGCAGAAGATGTATATAATGATATGAATGGTCGCATTTCCTATATCTTAGATGCTGGTCCATGTACGATTGGTGTAGAGTCTACTGTTGTAGAAGTCCATGATGATAAGGTCATTATATTAAGACCTGGTGGAATTACAAAAGCACAGCTTGAACGTGTGGTGTCTACTGTTGAGTATGATACTGCGTTAGTTAATGCAACCACTATACCAAAGGCTCCTGGCATGAAGTATACGCATTATGCGCCTGATGCACCTATGACGGTTGTTGTAGGTAGTCCAGAAGGTGTAGCACACACTTTCAAAGAGCTTTCAGAAGGCATAGAAGGTCCCATAGGGTGTTTGGTAAGTCATGAAACGTATAACTTGATTAAAGAGGATGGACGATTTATGTGCCATTGTTTTGGCCATCATGGAGATGCGTTAGCATTGGGGCACGACTTTTATAAAAGTCTATTACATTTTAATGAAAATCATGTTACGCTAATCCTAGCAGAAGGTGTTGATGATGATGGTTTCGGTGTTGCCATTATGAATCGAATGGAAAAAGCATCGAGTCATCATATCATTTATAAGTAAATTTAATAGCATAAAGATGTCCACTGATAATAGAAAAATGTCTTTACATATTGGATAGATTTGCTATAATGTATAAAGTAATCACAAAATGTGATTGAGTAAGGATGTTATTATGAATATTTTATTTGTATGTACCGGTAACACTTGCCGCAGCCCTATGGCTGAAGGTATTACACGGGCCCTTGCAGCGGAGAAACATAAGGATGTTACAACTGTATCAGCTGGTTTATTTGCCGCTTATGGAGCAAAACCAACTGAACAAGCCGTAGTAGCTGTCCGTTCCATTGCAGATATTTCCAACCATGAATCGAGACCCTTAACGATGGAACTCGTAAATGCAGCAGATCTTATTCTTGGTATGACGAAAGATCACAAATCTGTACTACTTCGCCAATTCCCCTTTGAGGAAGGTAAAATTAAAACAATTTCCGAGTGGGGTGGTCTAGATGGTGATGTTACGGACCCATATGGATCTGACCAAACCGTATATAATCAATGTGCGGAACAAATTTATCACTTAGTAGAGGCCGGTCTTACATCAGTGCCTCAGAAGGCGTAGGAGATGAAATTATGAAAGTTGCAATCGGTTGTGATCATGGCGGATTAAATCTGAAGGAATCTGTTAAAGAAGTATTGAGTGCATTGGGACATGAAGTAGAGGATTTTGGTTGTTATTCAGCTGAGTCTTGCGACTATCCTGATATTGCAGTACCTGTAGCAAATGCAGTTGTATCTGGTCAAGCAGATCGCGGTATTTTGATTTGTGGTACAGGTATCGGTATCGGTATTGCAGCAAATAAGATAGCGGGCATTCGCGCTGCTCTTTGTCATGATACATTTTCTGCTCACGCATGTCGTGAACATAATGATGCGAACATCCTTACTATGGGTGAACGCGTTATTGGACCAGGCCTTGCTAACGATATTGTAACCATTTTTATGGAAACTGAGTTTGAAGGTGGACGTCATGCACGTCGTGTAGAGAAAATAAAAGCATTAGAGAAATAATACATCATTACTTTATAGATAGTTGTTCTATATGAGGAGGATACTCATGAGTTTCTTAGAAAAACAAGACCCTAATATTCAAGCTGTTATCAACCAAGAGTTAGCACGCCAACGCGATAAATTAGAAATGATTGCTTCTGAAAATTTTGTTTCTCAAGCTGTAATGGAAGCTCAAGGTAGCGTATTGACTAACAAATATGCAGAAGGGTATCCTGGTAAACGCTATTATGGCGGTTGTGAAAATGTTGATGTTATTGAAACATTGGCTATCGAACGTGCAAAACGCCTGTTCGGTGCAGAACATGCTAATGTACAACCTCACTCTGGTTCTCAAGCAAACTTTGGCGTGTATTTCGCATTATTACAACCAGGTGATACTATTGTGGGTATGAACTTGTCCCATGGCGGTCATTTGACTCATGGTTCTCCAGTTAACGTATCTGGTACATATTTCAATGTAGTACCTTATGGTGTAGATGCTGAAACACAACAAATCGACTACGATGAGTTCCGTAAAATTGTATTGGAAGCAAAACCTAAGTTGATTATCGCTGGTGGTAGTGCTTATAGCCGTCAAATCGACTTTAAGAAAATGGCTGAAGTGGCACACGAAGTAGATGCTATTTTCATGGTAGATATGGCTCACTTTGCTGGACTTGTAGCAGCTGGTTTACATCCAAACCCTGTGGAATATGCAGATATCGTTACTACAACAACTCATAAAACATTGCGTGGCCCTCGTGGTGGTATGATTCTTTGCAAAGAAAAGTATGCTAAAGCAATCGATAAAGCCATCTTCCCTGGCATCCAAGGTGGTCCTTTGATGCATGTTATCGCTGCTAAAGCTGTAGCATTTGGTGAAGCTTTACAACCTGAGTTCAAAGTGTATGCACAACAAGTTATCGACAATGCAAAAGCGTTGGCTGCAGCATTACAAGAAAAGGGCTTAACAATTGTTTCTGGCGGTACAGATACTCATGTTATGCTTGTAGATGTTCGTAATACTGGTTTAACTGGTAAAGAAGCTGAACACTTACTCGATGAAGTAGGTATTACATGTAATAAAAATACAATTCCATTTGATCCCGCTAGCCCATTTGTAACAAGTGGTATTCGCCTTGGTACGCCAGCTCTTACAACACGTGGTTTGCAAGTGAAAGATATGGAAGAAATTGCTGATATTATTGCAGTGGTTCTTAAAAATCCTGAGGATAAATCGGTCCATGAAGAAGCTAGTAAACGTGTTGCTGCACTTTGTGAAGCGTATCCATTGTACTAATCGATTGTACTAATATTAAATATATATTTATAGTCCTATAAGTTTATAGGTAGTGTAAAAGGGGTGTGCCATTGGCACATCCCTTTCAATATTTTTATGGCATGATTTTCTAATCTGTGATAGAGTAAATATAATAGTTAATCGCTAGAATGGGATATGTATATTGTTTTATAGGAGGACAGTCATGAAAGTTAATGTTATGACACATCCATTGATTCAACACAAAGTTACATTGATGCGTGACGTACAAACAGGCTCTAAAGATTTCAGAGAACTACTTGATGAAATTACTATGTTGATGGGGTATGAAATTACACGCAACTTACCACTTGAGGATGTGGATGTAGAAACACCACTAACTAAAATGACTGGCAAACGAATTGCAGGTAAAAAACTGGGTATTATCCCAATTCTTCGCGCTGGTCTAGGTATGGTAAATGGTATGCTTAGTTTAATTCCAACTGCAAAAGTTGGTCATATCGGTTTGTACCGTGACCCTGAAACTTTGAAACCAGTAGAATACTACTGTAAACTACCATCCGACGTAGGGGAACGCGACTTCATCGTAACTGATCCAATGCTTGCTACTGGTGGTAGTGCAGCCGCAGCAATTACATTGCTAAAAGAAAAAGGTGCTAAACATATTAAATTAATGTGCTTAGTAGCTGCTCCTGAAGGGGTAGAAGCAGTAAATAAAGAACATCCAGATGTTCCTATTTATGTAGCAGCACTTGATGAAAAGCTTAATGATCATGGTTACATCTTGCCTGGCTTAGGGGATGCAGGTGACCGTATCTTCGGTACAAAATAAAATACAATAAAACGACATATTAGAATATAATAAGGGGACATGACGACATATTATTAGATTTGAAATAATAACAAATTATCTAAGGCGTATGTCGTTTTCTCTTATTTAGGGTTGAATAAAAATTACATAAGGTATACAATACAAGTGTAAAAGTATTTTTTTATTTTAGGTGGGACGGATTTTGTTCACATGGGACGAAAAACGATTCATGTAATCTCAACGGGTAAAGGAGGGACCCGATGAACGAATTTCTAATGATATGTGAACGTATTGTTCCTGAAATTGTTAGCGTATTGAAGGAGCGATACAAAATACTAAACCACCTTGTTTATGAAGAGCCTATAGGCCGTAGAACATTAGCTACCGCAACGGATCTTCCAGAGCGAACCGTAAGAAGTCATATTGAGTTAATGCGTGCTAATGGTCTTGTAGACATTTATAAACCAGGGATTTTTCTCACTGATGAGGGACATGCAATTGTTCCAAAGTTACGAAATTTTTTAAATGAGCTAGATCGTATTAACGAGTTAGAACATCGATTGACTGAAGCACTTCATATCGATAGAGTTGTTATTACACCTACAGAAGGAACCTTGATGGTTAAAAAGTTAGGCTTTACAGCGGCAAAGTTATTGCAAGACCTATTGAAACCTAATGCAGTAGTAGCCATCAGTGGCGGTAGCACCATGGCAGCAATAGCTGAAGAAATACCTATCTTACCTTTCAATCCTACTGTGGTACCAGCCCGTGGTGGCGTTGGTGAAGTAGTGGAATACCAAGCTAATGTAATTGCTTCGGTGCTTGCTGAACGACTAAGTGGTTCCTATAAGATGCTCCATTTACCTGATGGACTTTCACAAGACTCATTACATATGCTCATGACTTGTGAACCACAAATTAAAGAAATTGGAGACCTCATTAGTAGGACTGACGTACTATTATTTGGTATTGGTACTGCAATGCGCATGGCGGATCAGCGCCATATTGCCGATGATGTGCGTAAGCAGTTGGTAGATAATCATGCGGTAGGTGAAGCACTTGGCCAATATTGTGACATTGAGGGTAAGTTAATTTATTCTACTAATAATATTGGTTTATCACTTCCCGATGTAGTAAAGGTTCCCAATGTTATTGCTGTAGCTGGCGGACAAGAAAAAGCGAGCGCTATTATAGGTGTGATGCGAGCTTGCCAGAAAGGGATACTTATCATTGATGAGCAAGCAGCCGAAGGTATGCGTCAATTGTTACAAATTTCTGCCTTATAGGCGAATTAGTAGTTATAAATTTTAGTTTGAATATGGTTAGAATTTTTGTTATTAGGAGGATCTAACAATGGCAGTAAAAGTTGGTATTAACGGTTTTGGTCGTATCGGTAAATGTGTAGTTCGCGCAGCGATTAATAATCCTGATGTGGATGTAGTGGCAATTAATGCAACTGGTGATAATGAAGGTACTGCATTATTGTTAAAATACGATTCCGTACACGGTACAATTCCTAATGAAGTAACATTTGATGAAGAAAATATCTATGTTGATGGTAAAAAAATCCGTGTATTCCATGACCGCGACGCTTCTAAATTACCTTGGTCTGAAGAAGGCGTAGAAATTGTTATGGAATGTACTGGTAAATACCGTGATGCAGAGGAAGCAAAGGTTCATTTGAATCAACCTACTGTAAAAAAAGTATTAATCTCTGCACCTGGTAAAAACGAAGACTTAACTATGGTTATGGGCGTTAACCAAGATATGTATGATCCTGCAAAACATCACATTATCTCTAATGCATCTTGTACAACAAATTGCTTGGCTCCATTTGCTAAAGTATTATGTGATGAATTCGGTATCAAACGCGGTATGATGACTACAATTCATTCCTACACAAATGACCAAAAAATTCTTGATGCACGTCATAAAGATCCTCGCCGTGCTCGTGCTGCAGCAATGTCCATCATTCCTACAACAACTGGTGCAGCGAAAGCTGTTGCTAAAGTATTGCCTCAATTAAAAGGTAAATTAGATGGTTTTGCATTGCGCGTTCCTACTCCAGACGTATCTGCTACAGATCTTGTTTGCGAACTTGAAAAACCGGCTACTAAAGAAGAAATCAACGAAGCATTCCGCAAAGCAGCAGCTGGTGAATTAAAAGGTATTCTTGGTGTATCTGATGTACCATTGGTATCCTGTGATTTCAGCTCTGATCCTCGTAGCTCCATTGTTGATGCTGATTTGACAATGGTTATGGATGGCAACATGGTAAAAGTTGTTTCTTGGTATGACAACGAATGGGGTTATTCCGAACGTCTTATCGACATGGCCGCATTTGTAGCAAGCAAAGGCTTATAATCAGGAGGCTTTGATGAAACAAACAATTGAAGGTTTACAAGTAGCTAATAAAACAGTATTTGTTCGTGTTGATTTTAATGTTCCTATGAAAGACGGTGTCATCACTGATGACACTCGTATTCGTAGTGCATTACCTACTATCAATTACTTAATCGAAAAAGGGGCAAAGGTTATCCTTGCTTCTCACTTTGGTCGTCCTAAAGGAGAACGCAAACCAGAAATGTCTTTGGCACCATGTGCTAAGCATTTATCCGAGCTTATCAACAAGCCTGTAGCATTCGTAGATGACTGCATTGGTCCTAAAGTTGAAGAAGCTGTAAAAGCATTACAATCTGGTGATGTATTGATGCTTGAAAATTTGCGTTACCACAATGAAGAAACTAAAAATGACCCTGAGTTTGCTAAGCAATTGGCATCTCTTGCAGATGTTGCTATCAATGATGCGTTTGGTGTATCTCACCGTAATGCGGCATCTGTAGTCGGTATTGCTGATTATATCCCTATGGCAGCAGGTTTCTTGCTCAAAAAAGAAATTGACGCATTAAGTGCAGCTATAGTACATCCCAAAACACCTATGGCAGCTATTATTGGTGGCGCGAAAGTTACAGATAAAATCTCCGTTATTTCTAACTTATTGCCTAAAGTTGATGTAATGATCATCGGCGGTGGTATGGCTAATGCGTTCATTAAAGCGCAAGGTTGCAATATTGGTAGCTCCTTATTTGAAGAAGGTCAAGAAGTTATCGCTACAGACCTTGTTATGGAAGCTCGTGTAGCAGGTGCTAAATTACTAACACCTATTGATGCTGTAGTAGCAGATGCTTTCAGCAACGATGCTAATACTAAAATCGTTGATGTTGATCAAATCGAAGATGGCTGGATGATATTAGATATTGGGCCTAAAACCCGCGAACTTTATGTAGAAGCATTGGCGCCAATGAAGACTATTATTTGGAATGGTCCTATGGGCGTATTTGAAATGGAAAACTTTGCAGCTGGTACAAATGCAGTAGCGAAAGCTGTAGCTGAATCTGATGCGATGACTATCGTTGGTGGTGGCGACTCTGTAGCAGCCATTGAAAAAAGTGGTTTAGCAGATAAAATTAGCCACATCTCCACAGGTGGCGGTGCATCTTTAGAATTCTTAGAAGGCAAAATCCTACCGGGTATTGCTGCATTGTCCGAGGCATAATATGAGAAAACCCATTATTGCAGGGAATTGGAAAATGAATGGCACCATTGCATCTGGATCAATTCTGATCGAAGCGTTTAACAGCGTGTTACAAGATATGGAATTGTCCTGTGATGTAGTTGTATGTCCGCCTTTTACAGCTATCGAACGTGCTGTAGTATTGACGAAAAATACAGCTATTGAAGTAGGTGCACAAACTATGGATTATCATGATGCTGGTGCGTTTACTGGTGAGATTTCACCACTTATGCTTACAGAAGTAGGCGTTAATTATGTAATCATCGGTCACTCTGAGCGCCGTGAATATTATGGCGAAACAGATGAGACCGTTAATGCAAAAATTAAAAGTGCATTTCATCATAATTTGAATCCTATTGTCTGTGTTGGTGAAAGTTTAGAACATCGTGAAACGGGTCATACACTTGACTGGATTACGTCTCAACTAAAAGGGGCTTTGGCTGATATTCCGAAAGAACAAGTCAGTCAATTGATCATTGCGTACGAACCAATTTGGGCTATCGGTACGGGCAAGACAGCAACGGCTGATCAAGCTGAAGAGGTATGCAAAGAAATCCGCAATTACATTCAATCTTTATATGATAATGAAACTGCCGATGCAGTACGCATCCAGTATGGTGGTAGCGTTAAATCAGAAAATGCACTAGAAATCCTTGGAGAGCCTAATATTGACGGTGCTCTCGTAGGTGGTGCATCACTTGTGGTCGATGAATTTATTGATATTATTAAAGCTGCAAACCAAGTAAGCGCTTAATATGAGGTTACAAATGGCTAAATTAGAGGCTCCCGTAATGCTAGTCATCCTAGATGGCTTTGGCTTGGGGGATAAATCAGACACAACCAATGCTGTAGTACAGGCGAAGCCGCTCTGTTTTAATCGATTATGGGATACGTATCCACATACAACATTAGAAGCATCAGGGCTTGCGGTAGGCCTTCCAGAAGGTCAAATGGGAAATTCTGAAGTTGGCCATTTAAATCTTGGCTCTGGTCGCATAGTGTATCAAGATTTGACTCGTATTACTAAAGATGTCGAGTCTGGTGAGTTTTATAATCGCCCTGTTATGAAGGAACTATACGAAGTAGCTAAGAAGCAAAGCTTACATCTTATAGGTCTAGTTTCAGATGGTAATGTGCATTGTTCCTTAGATCATATTAAGGCAGTCATCAAGGGGGCTCATGATAATGGAATCGAGCATGTGTATGTCCATGCTTTGCTCGATGGTCGTGATGTAGCTCCACAATGTGCACAAGGCTATTTAAAGGACTTAGAAACGTATATGGCTGATCTCAATTGTGGTAAAATTGCTACAGTTAGTGGTCGCTATTATGCAATGGACCGCGATAATCGTTGGGACCGCGTTGAATTGGCATATAATGCCATTGTGCATGGTCAAGGTGAAATAGCTATATCTGCATGTGAAGCGGTGCAACAGTCTTATGATAAAGATGCGGCAGATGAGTTTGTACTTCCTACGGTGATTGATGCTGCAGGGACTATCAAAGATGGAGATGCGGTTATATTCTGTAACTTCCGCCCAGACCGTGGTCGTGAACTTACAAAGGCACTAGTGTTACCTGATTTTGATGGCTTTAAAAGGGAGCCACTATCTATATATATGGCAACTATGACAAAATACGAGGATGGTTTGCCCGTACATATCGTGTATGAAAAGGATACATTATCTGAAACATTAGGTGAAGTTCTAAGTGCAGGTGGTTATCGCCAATTGCGTATTGCGGAAACAGAAAAGTATGCTCATGTTACATATTTCTTTAATGGCGGTGAAGAGGAACCCTTTGAAGGAGAGGATCGCATTCTTGTAAAATCCCCTCAAGTGGCCACCTATGATTTACAACCAGAAATGAGTGCTTATGAAGTGACCGATAAGGTTGTACAAGCGATACAAGATGAAACATATGACATGATTATCTTGAATTTTGCAAATCCAGATATGGTTGGTCATACTGGTAGCTTTGAAGCTGCCGTTAAAGCGGTTCAAGCAGTAGATACTTGTTTAGGTCGTATCGTGGAGGCTATTCGTAGCAAGAAAGGTCATCTGTTAGTTACAGCAGATCATGGTAATGCAGAGCTTATGGTTAATCATGAAACAGGTAAGGTACATACGGCACATACAACGAACTTGGTTCCTTTAATTTTAATGAGCGACAGTTTAAAAACAGCTACATTAGAAGCTGGTAAATTATGTGACATTGCTCCTACATTATTAGACTTAGCTGGGATAAAACAACCAAAAGCTATGACAGGTCATAGCTTGGTACATAAAGCATAATATGGAGCTTTCACTATATTAGTAGTTAATTAGAGTTATAAGCCTATAAGGTTTAGCTCAATATATATAATGGCTGTCAGATGGCAGTTATTCCATTAGATTATATGAGGTGAAAAAATGGCAGTAATTGAACAAGTCATTGCAAGAGAGATTTTAGATTCCCGCGGTAATCCAACAGTTGAAGTTGAAGTATGTTTAGAAGATGGTACTATTGCTACAGCAGCAGTTCCATCTGGTGCTTCCACAGGTATGTTTGAAGCCGTAGAATTACGGGATGGAGATAAATCCCGTTATTCCGGTAAAGGTGTTTTAAAAGCTATCGATAATGTAAATGCTAAAATCGGTCCTGCACTTATCGGTTATGATGCGACAGAACAAGTGGCAATCGATAACTTAATGTTGCAATTGGATGGTACCGATAATAAATCTAACCTTGGTGCAAATGCAATCCTTGGTGTATCCATGGCAGTAGCTCGTGCTGCAGCTGAATCTTTGGACTTGCCATTATTTGTATACCTTGGTGGCTTTAATGCAAAAGAGTTGCCAGTTCCTATGATGAATATCTTGAACGGTGGCGCACATGCTGATAATAACGTAGACATTCAAGAATTTATGATCATGCCTGTAGGCGCTAAATCTTTTGCAGAAGCTCTTCGTAGCTGTGCAGAAGTATACCATACTTTGAAATCCGTACTTCACAATAAAGGTCTTAGTACTGCAGTAGGTGATGAAGGTGGTTTCGCACCTAACTTATCATCTAATGAAGAAGCATTAGAAGTAATCTGTGAAGCTATTAAAGCTGCTGGTTATGAACCAGGAAAAGATTTCAAATTGGCACTTGATTCTGCATCTTCTGAATTCTACGAAGGTGGTAAATATAACCTTGCTGGGGAAGGTAAAGTTAAAACAGCAGCTGAAATGGTAGATTTTTACGAATACCTAGTAGGCAAATATCCAATCATATCCATCGAAGATGGCCTTGCAGAAGAAGATTGGGAAGGCTGGAAATTGTTGACAGACCGCCTTGGTGACCGCGTACAACTTGTTGGTGATGATTTATTTGTAACTAACACAAAACGTTTGGCTCGTGGTATTGAGCTTGGTGTAGGTAATTCCATTCTTGTAAAAGTTAACCAAATCGGTACTCTCACTGAAGCTTTCGATGCTATGGAACTTGCTAAACGTGCTGGTTACACTTGCGTAGTATCTCACCGCTCTGGTGAAACTGAAGATACATTCATTGCTGATATTGCTGTAGCTGTAAATGCTGGTCAAATTAAGACTGGTGCACCGGCTCGTTCTGAACGTGTAGCAAAATATAATCAATTACTTCGCATTGAAGAAATGTTATACGAAACAGCTCAATATAAAGGTAATGACGTTTTTTATAACTTAAAATAAGATACGTTATATCTAATAGTCCAATAAGGGCGCCCTTTGGGGCGCCTTTTTTGTATGTCTAAAAAAAGAAAAGTTTTCGCTTCGTGGATTTTTAAAAATAAAAGAGGGATTTAGAGGCTGATGTCGAAACCTATAACGCCATACGCTAGTGTGAGGTAAAAACATACCGCAAGGTATTGGAGGTGACCATGTATGTAGACGTAACATTAGACGATATTATCTTGTATGCTTTAGAACACCATGTAAGTGATATCCACCTTGATCCCGTTGAAAGTGGTGCTCATGTTCGGTTGCGACAAGATGGACTGCTGCAACATTACATGACTGTATCATTTGAAGAAGCTGAACTCATTATCAACCGTATTAAGGTTTGTAGCTCTCTAGATATTAGCGAGAAGCGTTTACCACAAGATGGGCGTTGGTCTTGGAGTCATAAAAATAAGTCTGTAACGATGCGTGTATCTACATTGCCTAGCCTATACGGAGAAACCTTAGTATGTCGCCTTATGGGAAATGAAGGGAGTCATAAAGACTTAAAAGAATTAGGCATGCAGCCGGATATCTTTGAGCACATTGAACAATTATTAAAACGTCCTTATGGATTATTACTTATCTGTGGACCTACAGGCAGTGGTAAGACAGCTACTTTATATGCCATGCTTCGCATGTTAAATTTAGACGAAACTAAGCTTATCTGTCTTGAAGATCCTGTAGAAGCTGAAATCAAAGGGGCTATACAAATTGGTATTAATGAAAAGATTGGATTTACCTTTGCCAAAGGTCTTCGCTCTGTATTACGGCAAGATCCAGATACGATTATGATTGGTGAAATTAGGGATAAGGAGACCGCAGAGTTAGCCGTTAAGTCTGCTTTAACGGGGCATCGCGTATTATCTACTATACATACCAATACAGCTATAGGCGTTGTAACGCGACTCATGGATATGGGCGTAGAGCCGTACTTAATACGGGCTACTTTAATGGGGGCTATTGCACAACGGCTAGTACGAAAATTTGATGGTACATCATATCAGGGACGGACTGCTCTATTTGAATACTTAGAAATACCAGCTAATTCGGCTCATTGGGACGAATTGGAAACACATTTATTATTGTCATTAGAAGAGTCTGCTCGTAAGGCCGTATCTCAGCATGTTACATCTATAGAGGAGGTGCATCGTTGTGGACTCATGCTGTAAACGTGAAAGTTTAGAAACTATTGTAGAAAATGCAATACAACTATCATCAACAGATATTCATCTACAATGTGGTCAGCCTATCTATTTGCGACATGGTGATGGATTAAAGGCTACTTCATTTATGTGTACTACAGAATTAATCGAGGATATATTGCGCCGTTGCGGTATAGCATCCTATGAATGGCAGTCTCTTGATGAGGCTTGTTCCTGTTGTGGTGTGCGTATTCGTGTTCATCTATATCGAGCTAATCAGACCATATGTGGTACATTGCGATTACTTTGTCATCAGCAACTTAAGTTAGATGATAATAGTGAAGGTCAGTTATTACAAAAGCTATGTGAAGCACATGATGGTCTATTGCTTGTTTGTGGTCCTACAGGCAGTGGTAAAAGTTTTACCTTAGCTTGTTGTATTGATTATATAAATCAGACTATGGAGCGCCACATTATTACCTTAGAAGACCCTATCGAATTTGAGTTTGTACCTAAAAAGTCTTTAATACATCAACGACAATTAGGTGCTGATATTAATACTATGTCAGATGGTATTCGAGATGCTTTACGAGAGGATCCGGATGTCATTATGGTAGGCGAACTTCGAGATCGTGAAACCCTTGAAGCGGCACTTCATGCGGCAGAGACTGGTCACCTTGTAATGGCGACTATGCATACACAGCGTGCAGTGATGGCGGTTCACCGCATGATTTCTCTATTTCCTGGGGAGCAACAAGAAGAGATACGCAATCAAATATCTCAAGTGTTACGGGCCGTTATATGTCAGCGTTTACTTCGATGGAATAAAAAGTTCATTACTATTCGTGATATTTTGCTAAATACCCATGCAGTAGCAAATTTGATACGGACCCGTAAGGAACCACAAATCATATCTATTCAAGAAACGCAACTACCGATGAAAACATTAGAAATGGCTGTGCGAGATGTAAAGGCACAATATGGAGCCCAACAACAATTGCATACCTTGCTTGATCAACAATTATCGTAGGTGAGTATATGGAGGCTTATGAATATGTCGTAAAAAATAATCAAAATGAAACAGAAAAAGGTTTGATGTGGGGGGATTCAGAGCAAGAAATTGCAATACGGTTAAAACGAGATGGCTATAAAATTTATAGGATATCGTTGCAGAATGAAAAAAAGAAACATAAATGGAATCATACTATGGTGGTAGATGTGACTTATCAATTAGGTCTACTCATTGAATCTGGTGTTCCATTACGGCGTGCCTTACAGCTACTCTGCCAGGGAAAACGAGGACTACTCTATACAGCTTTATATGAATCTATAGAGCGTGGTCAGACTTTATCACAAGCCCTACGGCGTGAAGGATGTCCTCCTATTGCTTTGGCTTTACTAGAAAGTGGTGAAGCAGCGGGCACCTTGGGTGAGAGTTTACAATATATATCCCGTCACTACGATTGGGAGAGGCAGCTGAAACAAAAGGTTATGAGTGCTATTTCTTACCCTTTATTTCTTCTTCTGATGATGAATATATTTTTTCTAGTCACCATTTTGTTTATTATTCCTTCGTTTGAAAAGGTATTTACCACTATGCATATTACATTACCTTTGATGACGCGAGCTCTTTTTGCATTAGGACAAGGGTTAAAATCGCATCCTTTAATGGTAATAGCTATACATTGTGTTGTAATAGGTTCCTTAGCATTTGCTTATAAACAGCATAGTATAAAGTGTAAAGTACATCGTTGGCTTTGGCTGTTGGCTCACCGATACCAATGGAGTACTTGTGTGTATTATACAAGTATGTTAAAAGTTTGGGCTCTCTTACTAGATTCTGGTATTTCTATCATTCAAACCATGAATATTACACGCCCTTTGTGGGGGAATATATATGGTGTTGAATGTAGTAAACAGGTGGAAGCAAAGTTATTATCAGGACACTCACTGGAAGAAAGTTTGCGTACTGGTCAGATAGGAAATGCTTTTATATGGCAAATGGTCTCCATTGGAGAAGAGAGTGGTGAATTAGTAAAGATGTTAAACCACTGTGGCTGCTACTATGAATCTATACTTTCAAAATATATTGCCCGTTTAGAACGATTGTTGGAACCGATTTTACTAACCCTAATGGGAATCGGTGTAGCCGTATTAGTTGTATCTGTTATGTATCCCTTATTCACGTCCATTGCCAACTTAGGAGGGCAATAGACAATGTTATTACTTAACTATTAAAAGGAGAATATTATGAAGTCTGTTATGCATATGATTCATGGAGTGAATCATCGATTAGAAATGTGCGGTCAATGGGTCGTAGATCGATTACATATTTCTCGTGTTCGAGAAGGGTTTAAAAAATCGAGAAAAGGCGGATTTACTCTCGTTGAATTAATGGTTGTAGTAGCGGTTATCGCTATATTAGCGGCTATTGCAATGCCACAATTCTTATCTGCAGCGGATAAAGCTAGAAATGCTAAAGAAACAGCAGATATTCAAATTATAAAAAATGCCACTCAATTGTATATGATTGATAAGAATGTTGATACACCTCCAACAGTAGAAAATCTATATAAGGAAGGTTATCTTACTGAACATGTTAAGACTGCAAAAGGAAAAGAATACACTATTACTTATGAAGTTGTCAGTGGTGGGACTTCAAAATCTGTTGTTGTTAAAGCACCTAATGAGCCTTAATTAACTTGTATAGATTATGAATTATATACGTTAGTTATATGAAAGGACAAGGTATGAAAGGGACTAATTATGTAATAGGACTTTTGGTATATATAGCATCTATATTGTTACCTATTATAGTTTCATCAAAAACAATATCTTATACTCACATTGCTTTGTATGCTGTGTTTTCACTCATCATCATAGCAGGTGCTACCATCGATATGCATTACTATATATTGCCTGATGAAGGAGCATTGGCTCTTGTAATAGGTGGCATTATATATAGCTATATAAATGATCAATCTATGTTAGTAACCTTATTAAGTGTTATCAGCGTAGGTACTATTACATATGGACTTCGTTTGATTAGCCGTAAAGGCTTTGGTATAGGCGATATTAAATGGTTTTCTGCTATTGCAATATGGCTTACTCCATGGGAAATTATATGTTTCTTTTACGTAACTTTTTGTGTTGGTTCTCTCTATCTCTTACTCACCGGTTATCGTAATCGATATATCCCATTTGGTCCCTTTCTATGCTTTGGCGGATGGTGTGCCTTACATGGTGGTTCCTATATGGAGGTGCTTTATCAATGGTTAAGGTGCAACTTATAAATCGTCAGAGTGGATCTTTATTGGCGGAATGGATTATTACTATTGGTTTAATCTTATTGCTCATCTCCATTGCCTTACCTATTGTGACAACACCTAGTCGTTATACTTTAAATGGTGCTACGCAAGAGGTGGCGTATATGCTCAAGAAAGTTCAACTGTGGTCTATGTTAGGGCATAAATCTAATGGTAAAGGAAGAATGCTTTTTATTTTAAATAAGGATAGTTATACATTAGAGGAAGATGTTAATCATCATACGGTAAACATATTATTACCGCAAAATATTGAGAACGAACGGTCTATGACAATTATTTCTTTTTCGGCCTTAGGCTTACCTTATGATGGGACAGAAATTATTTTGAAAGATCGTGAAAGTGGTGAGAAAAATCGTATATGGATATCTGTACAAACAGGGCGAATTAGGTGGGAAGAAGTGCACTGAAGGATTTATGTATGGTGATGCCTTAATATCAGCTGCTATAATCATGCTCATTTTACCTATTGTATTATCTATATTTTGGATGGCTACTCTTACGGTATATAAGGCGTATTATTGGGATCATATATTGCAAGATACCATAACGTATTTAGAAAAGGCTAAAGCTTCTTATTATAAAACTGGAACAATAGAAGCAGGTGTATATAACTCTCAATTCACTATGAGTCCTAGTGAAAAGATTACTTATAAAACACATATAAAGCCTGTAGTGATAGAAGGTGTATCTTTACAACGATTAACAGTAGATGCCATCGATAATCAATCTGTTGTCTACTCTCTATCAGTTGATTTGGAGGGGATACATTGAAGGGCGAGGATATAGAAAAGGTAATTGGAAAGAACAAAGAATATAAACAGAATCCTATAGCAAATAAGAATAAAAATAATAATAAGAAAAATAATAGTAAGAATAGAAATAATATGGGATTTATTTTGTATTCTACGCTCATTAGTATGACGATTTCTGTCATAGTTCTTACCATATTGTTAGGCATCGTATTCTATGCAGTTATGTGGGATGCTAAATTACTAGATAGTGTAGCTATGATGGAGGATGGTCGATATACACGGCGGATGGTTGTGGCTCAAATGATATGGAACCCTGTGAAGGTTACTGTAGAAGACCATAATAAGAGTTTATATATTCACGATACAAAACGTACAACCTTAACTGTACAACGTCATGCACTATACAGAAAATTAACAGATAGTAGCTTGCAGCCTGTCAGTGGCAGTCGAATTGTAGGAACTACAGATAAACGAAATGTGGGCTATACTCAGGAATATCCTTTTAGTGTAGATACTAATGGGACCGTGTATTTGCGCTGGTATATTAACAATCGTTTTGTTAATGATAGGAAATATACAAGTGGTTATGGAGGACTAACCATATATGAGGTCTCCATTGGACAGAGTGCTATTTATGATTGGTATAAAAGTAAAGAGGAGACAAGTCATGAACATAGGAGCCCATAACGCGGGCTTTATTACATATATAGCGATACTTACGATGTCCTTTTTATTACTATTAGCTTTTATGGGGCTGCGTATAGGACAAATATGTGAAAGTAATGTGGTGGATGAATTGCATTTGGAAGAAGCTCATTACGCAGCACAAAGAGGTGCTCATTGGTTTGTGGGCTATTGTAAATTAGGAAATGTATGGGACTTTCAAAATAAACTTGTTGTAATAGATGATGAAAATGTAGAGATTACTATTGAAGCGGACAGCTCAACAGATAATCCGCGTCATATTATGAGTTATGGAAAACTGAAGAATAGTGAAATCGTGAGTCGTGTACATATGTATGTGACCGTAGATAAAGAAAAACATATGCATGTTATAAAGGTAAAACCTTATTGAGGTGATTCTATGAAACGAAAAAAGAAAATACATTCTGGAGTATGTATAACTGATGAACATATTGTATGTGTTACCGCTCATATAGAAAATAAAACAATGGTCATTACTGATGCGTTAGAAATGAAGCGTACAGGACCTATTGATGAAGACGTTACAAAATTTATAGAAACGTATGATTTAGATGAAGGGGCATATAGTATTGTTGCTAATATTGATACACAAATGCATGTAGCACCTTATGATCCTCATGATTTTGATATGAAGGAGTTTATAAAGTGGAATATAGAGGACTACTTTAGCTTTGATGGGGATAGTTTCCAAATGGATGCTTGTCGCCGGGAATATCCACGACACAATTATCATATGTTTATGGTGGCTGTAGATCGGCATTCACTAGAGCTTTTGAAGCAAGGTATACGAGATACTTATGCACCCGTTGATGTTATTGATTTTTGGCCTATTCCTATTTGTTATTGCTTGATGCGGCGCAGCGGTACTGTAACAGGTGTTGTGGAAGAAGGCGCCATGCATTTATGGCTTTGGTGGAATGATATATGCATTCAAGAGTGTATTGTACCTATTACTGGTAGCGATGTAGCTGAAGCTATGGATAAGTTAGAAGTGAGATTACAAGACTTTGGTATAGATGAGATACAGGGAATTCGGATGTATGGGTTAGAATCTATAACAAATGAAGAACGGACAGATATGGAAGGTATAATTTCCATGTATGGAGAAACTGAATATATTCCATTATTATTCTTAGGTCGTGGCCGTAATCGTTGCAAGCAAGGGCAATTAGATTGGGACATGGCTATTGGTATGGCGGCAAGGGGGCTTAAATGGATTGGATTGGGCTGGTAAGGACAGATGTATTAATTTAATGCCTCGCTCGTTACGATGGCATAGTTTATGGCATACCTATCGATACCTTCTTTATGGGATAAGTCTTATATACATTATAGTAGGGCTTGTTACTATATATAGTTGTTGGTCAAGCTATCGTAGCTATGAAAATCGAAAGATAGACATTGTGCGATTGCAAGCAAATGCTCAGTATCAAGAAATACATCAACAATATGGTGAATTAATGGAAATAAGAAATAAAATAATAAAGAATAAAATCCTTAAGAATCAAACAGATATATTACCCAATACAATGGTCCTATATATTCTTGATGCCGCTATGTCAGAACATATTAGTCTACAGCATCTTAGCATTAAGGATGGGCGTATCAGTATAGATGGTATAGGTACGAGTGACGAAATGTGTCGTAAATTTATTGCTATTCTCCAACAAAAATTACTAGGGATGGAGTGTCATGGAACAGTTAAAGCAGATAAAGGTGTTTATACATTCCATATGGACGGATCTAAAAGAGAGCACAACATATCAGGTCGAGAGAATATTAACGGGCCTAGTGTTGTGGGGGATGCTCATTAGCCTTTCTATGTATGGGCATATTTATTTTGAAGACAAAAATAATAGCTTAAAAAATCAACAAGATAATTATAATATACAAATGAATGCTGAGTCAGATTATATAGTGTCTAATGAAGCAAAACTATTAGAATCTTTTACACGGAACAAGACATCTAATACAAGTTCTAATACAAATATTTTTGATTCCTTGCAAGGAGAACCCTTAATGATTGTCAGTACTGATGAGCATGAAGGTATACTAGAATTAACAGTATTAGGTAGTACAGAGCGTATGATTAACTGGATAAATACTGTTGAAGAAAAGGATCCTTCACGCCGTATAGAAATAGAAGATATAGAACGTAAAGGTAATGTAGTTTATGTGCATTGTGCAATTAAATCGATTATAAAACCTTAATGAAAATCGGGTGTACTGTATAGAGACAGATTATAGATTTTATGTCTATAGTCTGTCTTTGTTTTTGGACCATTTTATAGTACAATGAAGGATATGTAATGATAAGGGGCACATAATAGATGATAATAAAACGGAATATTATGCTCATCGGTTCTATGGGAAGTGGCAAAAGTCACTTTGGACGGAACCTTGCAGAACGCAAGGGTTGGCAATTTGTAGATACCGATCGCGTATTAGAAAGTCGTTTTGGGTTGCCCATTGCTGAGATTTTTAAAAAGATAGGAGAAAAAGCATTCCGCCGCGCCGAAATGGATGTACTAAAAAAGGTTTGCTTATACCATGAAGCAGTGATTTCTGTGGGTGGGAATTTTCCTATTGAACATCGCACCTTAAAGGTATTAAAAAAATATTCCTATATTATTGGTATCCGAGCTGCACAATTCCGTATTGTCAGTCGCGTGAATCGCCGTGTTGGGAAACGGCCTACCATGGACTATAGTAATGTGAATGCCTTTGTACATGCTATGATACAATCGTGGAAGCCCGTGTATAAGCAGTGCGATTTTGTACTAGATACAACAAATGGCCGGACCTATGATTTTATACAGCGTATTGAGGATGAATTAGATGCCTCAGATGTGCAATTTAAAGCAAGACGTCAACCCAATGATATAAACGATGTAGATGCTAAAGAAGCATCTGAAGATATACAATTTAATAATCAACAAAGTAGGAAAAAAGAGATTTCTGAAGCAGTATCAAAAAGAGCAATGTCTAATAAAATTCGTTATGATAAACGGTATAAACAAAAGACTTCTAATCAAACGAATAAAAAAGGTAAGGCACATAGTATATCCAAACAACGTACACCACAAGGGGGTAATGGATATGAGAAGAATCGCAATACTAACAAGCGGCGGAGACGCACCTGGAATGAACGCCACCATAAGAGCGCTAACTAGAAAAGCTATACATGAAGGTTTTGAAATATTTGGTATTGAACGTGGCTATTTAGGTATCATTGAGGAAAAGATATTTCCCTTATCGAATCGAGACGTTGGTGGCATCATAACACAAGGTGGTACGATGCTGAAAACGGCACGCTTTCCAGAATTTCAGAATGAAGAAATTCAACGCAAAGCTTATGAAATTTTGAAAACTTATGACATTGACCATTTGGTTGTTATCGGTGGTGATGGCTCCATGCGTGGTGCTACAAGTTTATCTAAACTTGGTATGTCTACTATGACCATTCCATGTACGATAGATAATGACATGGGTGGTACACAATATACGATAGGCTATGATACGGCTCTTAATACGGTAGTTGATGCGGTTGGGCGTATTCGTGATACATCAAACTCCCATGAACGTGTAGCTATTGTGGAGGTTATGGGGCGCAAAGCTGGACATATTGCATTAAAGGCAGGCCTAGCTTGTGGGGCAGAAATAGTTTTGGTTCCTGAAAATCCCATGCCTTTACATGCGGTTTGTCGTCATTTAAAGGAAACACAAATTCGGGGTAAAGAATATAGTGTTATCCTCGTTGCAGAAGGTGCCTATAACAGCGGTGAGGTGAAAGCTTTTATCAAGGAGCATACAGAATTTGATCCTAGCCTAACTGTGTTAGGCTACTTACAACGTGGCGGTGGTCCATCGGCATTTGATGCTATTTTAGCGGCTCGCATGAGTGAAGTCTGTATTAATTTATTGATGAGTGGTGTCGCTAACCGATTAGTAGGTTATATAGATGGTCATATCCGTGCACTATCTTATGAAGAGGCAGAACGTCTTGAATTTCCAATCGATGAGAAGGATTATAGATTATTGTCAATATTGAGTAGTTAATGGCCCGTAAGGGCCATTTTTTATATATCATAATTTATTCATTAATGAAATTATATTGCGTAAAAGCAATTGGTGCTGTATAATTTAAAAATACTATATGTGTTGATATAGAATAAATGTCTTTTTAATATATCTTCATCTTAAAAAAAGGAGATCATAATGAAAGAGTTCTTACAAAAGCATCGTAAACGTATAGTAACAGGTGCTGTTGTTCTTTGTGTTCTTGGTGGCGGCACATATTACTACATGGATAGTCTAAATGCAAATCAAGCACAAACGTTATATACTACTGGCAAGGTTGAAAAGGGTGATGTAAAAACTAGTATCAGTGCCACAGGTACTATTAACCCTGTAAATTATGTAGATGTTTCTACAAATGTTGCTGGTAAACTTGAAAAAGTTTTAGTTAAAGAGAATGATCAAGTTACGGCCGGTCAAGTTATCGCTTATATTGATACACGTCAATTACAAGCATCTGTTGATGATGCTCGTGCAGCGTTAGCCAAAGCAGAACTTGATATGAATCGTTATAAATCCTTGGCGGCTCAAGATGCTATTGCACAACAAACATATGATGATTCTGTAACATCTTATGAACGTGCTAAATCTACTTATGAACGTGCTGCCGCAGATTTAAGTGATGCTACTATTACAGCTCCAATGTCTGGGACTGTTGTTGGTACACCGCTAAAAGCCGGTCAAACTATTAGTACTGGTATTTCCACACAAATGATCATTGCTACCATTGCAGATTTAAAAAATTTAGAGATTTATCTTACTGTAGACGAAACCGATATTGGCAATATCAAACAAGGTGCTAAGGTAGAGTTTACTGTAGATTCTAAGCCAGGTGAAACTTTCACCGGTTACGTTTCTGAAATTGCAAAAGGTACAAAAGGTAATATGGGCACAACAAGTAGTAGCGTTGTGTACTATACTGTTAAGGTTCAAATTCCTGAAAATATTGCAGGTAATTTCTTACCAACTATGACGGCTCGTGCCACAATCTTTGGTGAAGATATTAAAAATACATTGGTAGTTCCTCTTACTGCTGTACGTACGGACAAACAAGGTGAGTATGTATATGTTATAAAAGATGGTCAACCAGTACGAACCGCTGTCTCTACAGGTGTAACTGGGGATACTAATGTTCAAATCTTAAAAGGTTTATCTGAAGGTGATGAAATTATCGTAAGCGGTGATGTGAATGCACCAAAAAATAATGTAGCTGGACCATTCTAAGGGTAGGTGCTTATGAACCAAACAGTAATTGACATACAAGGAATTACAAAAACCTATGTGAATGGCAAATTATCAGTACCTGTTCTACATGGCATTGATTTAGTTGTCAATAAGGGTGAATTTGTATCCATTATGGGACCATCTGGCTCAGGTAAATCAACCTTTATGAATATTCTTGGATGTTTGGACCGACCTACAACTGGTTCTTATCGACTCAATGGAGACGAGGTTGCTACCTTATCTGATGATGAACTTGCGTATGTACGTAACAAACAGATAGGTTTTGTATTTCAAAGCTTTAATTTGTTGACAAAATTGACAGCCCTAGAAAATGTAGCGCTTCCTATGATTTATGCCGGTGTAAATAAAAAGATGCGCATTGAACGGGCCACTCAATTATTACAGTCTGTCGGCTTGGGCGAGCGTATGGACCATTTGCCATCCGAGTTGTCTGGTGGGCAACGTCAACGCGTGGCGATTGCTCGTGCATTGGCAAATAATCCTGCTATTATCATGGCTGATGAACCGACAGGGAATCTTGACTCCAAGTCAACCATTGACGTTATGAACATCTTTCGAGGCCTTCATGATGAAGGCCGTACGATTCTTCTAGTTACACATGAACCGGATATTGCTACGTACGCGAGTCGTAATGTAGTCTTGAAAGATGGGATAATCGTAGAGGATTCGATCAATTCTAATATGACTCCTATAAAGGAGGTGCCTAATGTATAAAGAAAGTTTTCTAATGGCATGGGCTTCCTTGATTGCTAATAAATTGCGCTCCCTTTTGACCATGTTAGGTATCATTATCGGTGTAGCAGCTGTTATTGCCTTGGTATCTATCGGTAATGGGGTGAAGCAAGATATTGAGGATTCTATTTCTAGCTTAGGCTCTAACTTGTTGGTAGTTCTGCCAGGGGCGCCGCGGACGCCAGGTGCTAGATCTTCTCAGGGGTCCATGAAATCGTTGAAAATATCTGACTATGAAGCTATTGCTAAGTTAGAAGGTGTAAAAGCCGCCAGTCCTATGACAAATGGCTCTTATGTGGTGATTTATCAAAATAAAAACTGGACTACATCTGTTGCGGGGGTTAATTCTAACTTTCAGGACGTAAATAATTGGACTATGACATCTGGTCGATTTTTCTCCGATAAAAATGTTCAGAACCGAGAACGTGTAGCGGTTGTGGGACAAACGGTAGTAAAAAATTTGTTTACTGATGAAGATCCTGTAGGCAAGGAAATCCGTGTTAAAAATATTCCATTCCGTGTCATTGGTGTTCTCAAAAGTAAAGGGAACGGAACCATGGGTAATGACCAAGACGATACGGTGTTAATTCCATATACAACATCAATGGAGCGCGTAGAGGGCATTGACTATCTTCGCAGGGTGTATGTTGTGGCTAAGGATGATGGGGGCATTGACCGTTTGCAGGCAGATATAGAGAATTTGTTGCGTGTTCGTCATAATATTAAAGATACAAATTTGGATGATTTCAATATTCAAAATATGAAATCTATTATGGAAACAGTGGCTCAGACGACGGGAACATTTACGTTATTCCTGGGGGCTGTTGCTGCGATTTCTCTAGTTGTAGGTGGCATTGGTATTATGAACATCATGCTTGTATCTGTAACGGAACGGACTCGAGAAATTGGTGTGCGTAAAGCTTTGGGGGCTACGTATAGCGTAATTGTTACGCAATTCTTAATAGAAGCCGTTGTAATCAGTTTGATGGGGGGCTTTATTGGTATTGCTTTCGGTATAGGAGCCTCAAAAGTAATCGGAATGGTATCTGGAATGAGTACAATTGTATCTGTTCCAACAATCATAATGTCCTTTGCCTTTTCCATGGCTATTGGTTTGATTTTTGGTATATACCCAGCCCGTAAAGCGGCTAAGCTCAATCCAATCGATGCATTGCATTATGAATAGTTTTGAATTTATAAATGTGTTTTCTTAAGAACATACCATATAATTAGATAGAGTTATTCGCATATGGTGCGTTGCATGATACAATATGTATGATGTAACGCACCATTTTTATATGTTTGTATTGAATTTTGACATATAACTATAAAGATTTTCATACAGGTAATGTAATAGAATTAGTATTTAGATTAGTTAATCTATGGGTATGTATATAGAATGGAGAACCTTATGGCTACAACATTGTTAGAATATTTCAACGAATTACGAGATCAAAACCCATTTTCTTGGGTGAAAGATTCTGAGATTACAGCAGTGGAACCAGGTCATGCGGAAATGACATTGCAAACAAATGAAACAGATTACTGCAATTTTAGAGGGGATTTGCATGGTGCCGTATGTATTGGCTTAGCAGATAGTGTGATGGGGACTGCTTGTTTTACATTGGGAAAATCTGTTAGCACCATTGATCTTAATGGTAACTATGTGAAAGCTGTTAAAGGCGGTGCTGTATTGCGTGGTGTAGCCAATGTAGAGCACAATGGTAAAACTACTATGGTTGCTACCGCTCGTATTTATAATGAATTAGGTGAACTTGTTCACTTGGCACGGGGTACATTTTTTGTACTAGAAGAGAAGCCATTACCTGATTTACCATGGCGTTTTATTGAAGAAGACAACCCTGATTTGGTATAATATAAGTTAGACTTTTACAAATAGGAGGATGCTTGAATGGAACAAGAATTACAACGTATTAAGGCAGAAGCCCTTGATGCCATCAAAGACGCTGCTGATCAACAAGCGTTGCAAGATATACGTGTTAAATATTTAGGTAAAAAAGGCGAGGTAACGGCTTTACTAAAAGGTCTTGGTAAATTATCTCCAGAAGAACGTCCGAAGGCTGGCGCCCTCGTTAATGCTATTCGTGAAGCGTTAGAGGCTGAAATTGATACAGTTAAAGCTCGTATGGAAACTGCAGAGTTAAATGCTCGTTTAGAAAAAGAGCGCATCGATATTACATTGCCTGGCCGTGCACAAAAAGCTGGTCATATCCATCCATTAACAAAGGTTAATGAAATGATTGAAGACTTCTTCATGAAAATGGGGTATACCGTTGAAGAAGGTCCAGAAGTAGAGCAAGATTACTATAACTTTGAATGCTTAAACTTGCCTAAAGATCATCCTGCACGTGATATGCAAGATTCCTTCTATATTACAGAAAACTTCTTATTGCGCACGCATACATCTCCAGTACAAGCTCGTACAATGCAACGTCATGAACCTAATAGCCCAATCCGTATGATTGCGCCTGGTAAGGTTTACCGTTGGGACTATGATGCGACTCATTCCCCTGTATTCCATCAAGTGGAAGGCCTCATCATCGATGAGCATATTACATTTGCTGACTTAAAAGGCACATTAGAGTCCTTCTTACGTCACATGTATGGTGATGACACAAAGGTACGTTTCCGTACAAGCTTCTTCCCATTCACAGAACCATCTGCAGAGGTAGATATTTCTTGTGTAATGTGTGGTGGTGAAGGTTGCCGCGTATGTTCTCATACAGGCTGGCTTGAAATTTTGGGCTGTGGTATGGTTCATCCCGATGTATTGCGTATTAATGGGTACGATCCTGAAAAGGTTAAAGGCTTCGCCTTTGGCATGGGCGTAGAACGTATTGCTATGCTTTTATATGGCATTAACGATTTACGTCTATTCTTTGAAGATGATGTACGATTCTTGGAACAATTTTAGGAGGAACTCATGAAAGCAAGTTTACAGTGGATGAACGAATACGTGCCTGTGGATATGAATCGTCCTGCTCAAGAATTGGCCGATGAATTAACACAAGCTGGTATTCCTGTAGAAGATGTCATTGCTATGGATAATGGCATTAAGAAAATTTATACTGGTAAAATCGTGGAGATTACAAAACATCCAGATGCAGATAAATTACAAGTATGCCAAGTTGAATGCCTTACAGAAGAAGGCGAACCTGTTACAAAACAAATCGTAACGGCTGCTACTAATGTTGCAGTAGGTCAAATCGTGCCTGTAGCGTATCATAAATCTCGTTTAGCAGATGGTACAGAAATTAAAAAAGGTAAATTGCGTGGCGTTGTTTCTGAAGGCATGTTCTGTTCCGTTGCAGAATTTGGTATCTCTAGCGACTTAGTATTGCCAGAAGAAGCTCAAGGAATTTACATTTTCCCTGAAGGAACACCAATTGGTCTTGATGTAAAAGATGTTTTAGGCTTAAATGATACAGTATATGAATTTGAACTCACCGCTAACAGAGCTGATTGCTTCTCAATGGTTGGTTTGTCCCGTGAATTTGGAGTCATGACAAATCAAAAAGCTTTATTCCCTGTTATTATGGTTAACGAGAATGGCGAATCCATTGAAGGCAAAGCATCTGTATCTATCGAAGCTGATGACCTTTGTACGCGTTTTACAGCTCGTGTAGTAACTGATGTTAAGGTTGAGCCATCCCCATTGTGGATGCAAAACCGTTTACGTAATAGCGGCATTCGTCCTATTAATAATGTAGTAGACGTAACAAATTATGTTATGTTAGAACTTGGTCAACCTATGCATGCCTATGATTATGATCATGTAAAAGGTCATAAATTAGTGGCGAGACGTGCTAAAAATGGTGAAGTGCTTGTTACACTTGATGGTTCTGAACGCGAATTGAATGACTCCATGCTTATCATTGCTGATGCTGAACGTCCAGTAGGTGTAGCAGGTATCATGGGTGGCTTTGATAGTGAAGTGACAAACGAAACGACCACAGTTATGTTTGAAGCTGCTGTATTTAATGGTCCATCTATTCGACGCACTGCTAAAGCTCTCGGCATGCGTTCTGAAGCATCTGGTCGTTTCGAACGTGGTGTAAATCATAAATACACCGCCTATGCTATCGACAGAGCGGCGCAATTATTACAACAAATCTGTCCTACTTGTAAAGTTGATGTAGGCGTTATCGATGTATATAAAAATCCTGTAGAACAACATACAGTTACTTTCACAGCAGCAAAAATCAATGATTACTTGGGTACAAACATTGAAAAAGACGAAATGGTTCGTATTTTGACAGCCCTTGAGTTCGTTGTAACCGAAGACGGAGACAAATTGTCTGCCCTCGTTCCAACATGGCGTGGTGACGTAACAGTGATGCCTGATATCGCCGAAGAAGTGGCTCGTATCTACAACTACGATAATATTGCGCCTACAATCCCTGTTGCGGTATTGTCCTCTGGTGGTATGACACCTAAGAAAGCGCTTACTAAAGAGGTAACTCATGCATTAGCTAAATTGGGTATGACTCAAATCATTACATTTAGCTTCATGCATAAAGATGGTCTTTCCAATATGATGCTTCCTGAAGGGGATAGCCGTTATACAGCCATTCCAATCTTGAACCCTATTTCCGAAGAATTCCCTTATATGCGCACTACATTGGTACCAGCTGTTATTGAAGCTGCAAAACGCAATATTGCACAACAAAATAAGGATCTTTGGTTATTTGAAACGGCTAATGTGTATGAACCAAAAGATTTACCTTTAACAGAAGTACCTTATGAACGCCCTATGGCTTGTGGTATTTTGATGGGGAAGGCAAACCAAGCTGGTTGGAATCAAGCAGAACGTACTACAGATTTCTATGATGTAAAGGGTATTGTAGATGCGTTGTTAGCTGAGCTAGGCGTTACAAGCTATGAAATAAATCGTGGTACTGAGCCATACTTCCACCCAGGTGTAAGCGCTCAATATGTAGTCGATGGTAAAATCATTGCTCAATATGGTGAATTACATCCACAAGTGAGCAAAAACTTTAATTTGCCTGGTAAAGTATATATGTTTGAAATCGATTTGGAAGCCGTATTATCCTTAACGATTCCACCGTTCCGTTATACATCCTTCAGTAAATTCCCAGGCACTAGCCGTGACCTTGCCATCGTTGCACCTGTGTCCGTATCTAGTGGTGAAATTTTATCTATCATTAAAGAACATGGTGGAGAATATTTAGAAAGTGCATCTATCTTTGATGTTTATGAAGGTGAACATATCGAAGCAGGTTACCGCAGTCTCGCATACAACTTACAATTCCGCTCTATGGAAGGTACGTTGAATGATGAGGATATTGACGGTAATATTCAAGCTATTATCGATGCATTAGCAGAAATTAACTGCAAATTACGTTAATTTTAAGCAGTATATTGAAAGGGTTTACCATATGGTAAACCCTTTTAGTACTATAGTTATGCCTTTAGTTAGGTAGAAAGGACTGTCCATGGAATTATTGGCTCCTGCCGGTACGATGGAAAACTTTATAGCCGCTTTAGAATCTGGAGCAGATGCCATTTATCTTGGTGGCAAAGGTTTTAATGCCCGAGCTCATGCAGCAAACTTTGGAATTGAGGAATTAACCGAGGCTATTCGCTTGGCCCATATTCTAGATGTGTCTGTATATGTAACGGTAAATATCCTCATAGGTGACTCCGAATTATCTGCTCTTGAGGCATATTTAAAGGACTTAGAGCGCATCGGCGTGGATGCTATCATCGTTCAAGATTTAGCAGTGGCTAAATTGGCGCAGCGAGTGGCTCCTAAATTACACTTACATGGCAGTACACAAATGACTGCAGCTACGCTCGATGCGGTTCGTTTTTATGAAAGTCTCGGTTTTACACGTGTCGTTTTAGCTCGTGAATTGAGCCTCGCTGAAATTGAACATATTTGCAAGAACTGTACAGCTGAAATCGAAGTCTTTGTACACGGTGCGTTGTGTGTATGTTATTCTGGTCAATGCTTAATGAGTTCTTTCATCGGTGGTCGCAGTGGTAACCGTGGTGCTTGTGCACAGCCTTGTCGGTTGCCTTATGAGCTATTGGATTCTTTAGGTACTAGCTTGTTGCCAAAACACGAAGCCTATCTATTAAGTCCAAAGGATCTTAACTATAGTGAATATATGAATGAACTTGTGGCGGCCGGTGTTACGTCCTTTAAGGTAGAAGGGCGTATGAAAAAGGTTTCCTACGTGCGTCAAGTTATTGGAACCTATCGTCATATTTTAGATACGGCTCATATAGATTCTACTGATGCCGATGCATTAGCTTCTGGATTTAATCGTGGATTTTCTACGGATTATTTAACAGACCATGTAGGAAAATCAATGATGACCGTGGTGGCCCCAAATAATCAAGGGAAATTGATTGGCAAAGCAGAGGTCAAAAAGGGTCAAGTTCATTTATTCCTAACAGAACCAATTGAAAAAGGATCACTCTTAAAGGTCATGCAACGTTCTGGTAGTATTACGTACTATCAAATCGATCAGAACTGGTCTCTAGTGGATGAAAAGCATATTGTAGGTAAACCGGATGAAGGCTTTGCTGCGGGGCAAGTATTCCTTGCATCAGGCCCTAAAGCTCAAAAGCAACGGGGACTACAAGACTTTACCGCTAAATTAGAGGTACATGGTTATCTATCTATTAATACTGAACGAGAAATACCTTATACAGAACTAACCTTTGTATTGAATGATGGTCGTACTGTGACTATATCTAACGAGTTTGAACCTGTTTATGCTAACAATAAACCGACTACATTAGAGAAGGTTAGAGATCAAGTAGGTAGATTAGGGAATACATTATTTACACTAGGCTCTATGTCTATTCCTGATGGACCGTACATGTGGCCCGCTAGTGTTTTAAATGCATTGCGTCGCGATGCTGTAGAGGCGCTAGAAAACTTGTTGCTTACAGACCATGAAGCAGCTTGGGCAGAACGTGCTGTAGAACCCCGAAATATGTCATCATTAGTAGCTAAAAGTAAGGTTCAATACACAGAGCCTATGGTGAGTGCTCGCGTTGATGAACTCGATGGTGTAAAAGCAGCAATCGAAGGTGGTGCTAAGAAGATTATCTTTGGTGGTGACCGTTTGCAACGTAAGCCTTATGAAATTAGCATCTACGAGCAGGTAGCCAAACTTTGTAAAGAGCATAATGTGCTTTGTGTATTTGCTACGCCTCGCGTCGTTAAAGATGATGAGGTAGACGCGTACATGAATACGCTTAAGGCCATAGTTGAGTCTAAACCAGATAGTATTTCTATTCATATGCCACAAGCTCTATTATGGCTTCGTGAGTTAGGATATTCAGGTGCTATTGAAGCTGATACAGGTCTTAACATATTCAATGGCTCTGCACTACAAGTATGGCAAGATTTTAATATGAGTAGTATAGCTCCATCCTTAGAGTTGACCTTGGCACAATTAGTAAACTTACAAAAATCTGCTCATTTGCCATTAGAGGTAATGGTACACGGTTATACAGAAATGATGATTTCTGAGTATTGTGCCATCGCTAGTTTTGTGGGCACTGGCAAAAAGGAAAACTGTCCTATGCCATGTGTAACAGAGAACTATGCATTGAAGGACCGTAAAGGGGAAGTGTTCCCATTGCGTACCGATCCTTATTGCCGCATGCACATCATGAATAGTCATGAAATGGATATGCGTGCTTACGTGCCCGAGTTATATCGTAAAGGTCTACATATCTTGCGCATCGATGGGCGTCATATGGATCCACATCGATTGCGTAACATTGTAGCAGATTATGTATCTATTCAAAATGGAACAAAAGAGGCTCCTCCTAAGAGCGTAGGCAAGGATGATACGCCTATTACAAGGGGCCACTATTTTAGAGGTATTTTATAAAAGAGGTAGTACATTGTTTAACGAAGATGTATTAGACTTTCACCATATAAAAGAACAATTACAACAGCATTGTAGTTCTACCATTGCTAAAGAATTGGCTATGAATATTGAGCCAATGATCGATGCAAAACAAATTCAAGAGAATCTTGATGAAGCAGCAGAGGCTATTCGTTCACTACAAACAGAGGTAGAACAACCGTTAGGTGGTACACGAGATATTCGTGAATCCTGTAAAAAGAGTCGAAAAGACTTTGTCCTTACTCGTGAAGCATTGTGGGATATTTATTTGACCATTGGTGCTTATAAGCGCATGACAAAGTTCTTTAGAACGAAATATATGGATTATCCATTGCTATCCCTATGGGTACAGGATATGCCGAACACAGATCGCATTGAAAACCGTTTTAAACGCGTCTTTGATGAAAAGGGGGAATTGCTTGATACAGCGTCTCCTAAATTGGCGAGCCTTAGAAATACGATTATCAAGACTCGTGAAAAGATTAAAAATGATATTCAAGCTATCCTGCATGATAAAGATAATCAAAAGTATTTCCAAGAAACCATCATTACGCAGCGTAATAATCGTTACGTAATTCCTGTAAAACAAGAGTATCGCCAATACTTTGATGGTCTCATTCACGACCGTTCTGCAACGGGTCAAACACTTTACATTGAACCGATGCGCTTGGTGAATCTAAATAATGAATTACAAGAGGCTTTGATTGGTGAAGAGCAAGAGGTCTTGCGTATTTACCGCGAGTTATCGGCTCTTGTAAAACAACATAGCAATGATTTGATGGATGCTTGTGAAAAGGTATCCCATATCGAATTTGTATATGGTAAGGCAAGTCTTGCTATTTCTTATAAAGGTGTACCAGCTATCTTGAGTACTGACAGAACTGTTAATCTCATGAGAGCTCGTCATCCATTAATTCCACCAAATATGGTAGTGCCTACGAATATTCAATTAGGTACATCATATCGTATCCTATTAATCACAGGCTCTAACACAGGTGGTAAAACAGTATCCCTTAAAACATTAGGCCTGTTGAGCTTGATGAATCAATGTGGTCTATTTATCCCTGCCGATCACGGATCTATGTTACCAGTATTCCATAATATCTTTGCCGACATTGGAGACGAGCAAAGTATTGAGGCCAGCCTTAGTACGTTCTCTGCTCATATGACACAAGTTATTTCCATCATTAAACATTGTGGTCCTAATGACTTGGTTTTACTGGATGAACTTGGGTCTGGTACTGATCCAGAAGAAGGTAGTGCACTTGCTGTATCTATTCTTGAGTTCTTCCGTAAAAAAGGTGCCCTTATGATGGTAAGTACCCATTATAATGAGCTTAAAAATTATGCATACCATACGGAAGGTATTGAAAATGGCCACGTAGAGTTTGATGAGCGTACCTTAAAACCTACATATCGACTCCATATCGGCGTAGCCGGCAGTAGCCATGCGTTAAGCATTGCTTCACGTTTAGGCTTACCAAAAGACATTGTAGAACGCGCAACAGAGTATAAATCTCAATTTGGTAGTCATGAAATGGAAGAAGTTCTTTCCGACTTAAACGAACAACTCCGTAAAGCCTCTGAACGTGAAAGAGCGTTAAAGAAAGAGCTTGATGAAACACGTCGTATGCGTGGCCAACTAGAGAAGGAAAAGAAACAGTTTAATGAAAAACGTAAACAAATCTTAGCCAAAGCTCAGGCCGATGCAGAGTCCATGAAACGTAGTTTACGCGTTGAAGGGGAAGCGATTATCAAGCAATTGAAATCGCAATTCTCTGAAACAAATAAGAATAAGCGTCAATCTGCTATTAATGCTGCACGTAAGGGGATCTCTAATGTACATATACCAGAATCTCCAGTAGATGATGATCGTAAATCTTTGACTGCAGATGCTATTAAGGTAGGCCAAGCAGTATATGTTACATCTTTACGCTCATTAGGTACCGTATTAGCTATCAATGGCAATCGTGTAAATGTAGATATTAATGGCTTAACTGCAACAGTTAAGGTTAATGAATTGCAATCTACCACACGTGAAGAGGGCAATAAACTAGAACGTGAACAAAAAGCGGCTATGCCTAAAACTAGAAAACGTATGGGTGGCTCTGCCGTACAACGCCAAAAAGAGGTTCGTACTGAAATTAATATTCTTGGACAAACGGTAGATGAAGCGACAGTTTCTGTTGGTAGATTTATTGATCAAGCTTTACTTGGTGGTGTTAATCAAGTGCGCATTATTCACGGTAAGGGGACTGGTGCATTACGAGAAGGTGTACATCAATATTTGCGCACCTTACCGCATGTGGCTCATTTTGAAACAGCAGGCTATGACGAAGGTGGTGCAGGGGCTACCAATGTAGTTCTGAAATAAAGCTACACAATAGTGATATAGTTATAGATAATACAGTAAATTATTATCGTATATCAAATTGGTTATGGGGTATAGCCATATACATATATAGAAATAGAAGAGGTAGTAAGTTCTTAGAACTTACTACCTTTTTACGTAAAAGAAAGGAGCGGAACACATGTTCCGCTCCTTTAGAGTATTAGATTAACGATCTTTTTTACTAGACTTTTTACTTTTGGATGAATTAGATTTCTGTTCAGTTGCATCATCTTTTGAGCCACTGTCATCTTTTACAGCTTCATCTTTCGATTTGTCTTTATCGTCTTTTTTGTCTGCTTTTTCGTCCTTAGCAGCTTCTTTTTTAGGCTGTGCTTTTACAGGATTATAATAACCTTCAGAAACAGCTGATTGAGCGCTAGCAGGAACGGAGAAGTCAGAAGCAGGGGTATTGGCAAGCGCATTTGCCATGAATTGGCCCCACATAATAGCAGGTGTGTCACCACCGGTCATGCCTCGTAATGTTTCCGAGCCATAGTCATCACCAATCCAAACGGCAGCTACTAAATCAGGCGTGTAACCAACGAACCAAGCATCCTTGGAATCATCTGTTGTACCAGTTTTGCCTGCTGCAGGACGACCGATTGCGGCATTACCACCAGTACCGCCATTTATAACGGATTCTAGCATATTTGTAATGATAGCTGCATCTTTTTCATCTACAACACGTTTTTCTTGGATGGAGTTTTCTTCCACAACTTGACCATTGCGGTCTACAATTTTAACGATTGCCGTAGGTTGAACTTTGATACCACCATTAGCGAGTACACCATAAGCTTGAACCATTTCAAGAGGTGTTACACCATGAGTTAAACCACCAAGTGCAGTAGACAAGTTATTATCTTGATCAGTTAGAGTAGAGATACCCATTTCTTTAGCAAGTTTAATAATCTTAGACATGCCTACTTCATCAGCAATTTTTACGGCAGCTACGTTACGAGAATGTTGTAATGCATAGCGGTATGTAATGCTACCTACGAAGTCATTTTCATAGTTTTTAGGGCTCCAGTTACCAAATGTAACAGGGCTATCATCTACGATAGAACCAGGAGTTTTACCAGATTGAATAGCTGCCAAATATACAAATGGTTTCATAGCGGAACCTGGTTGACGTTCTGCTTGTGTAGCACGGTTAAATGCATCATCACCACGGCCACCAACCATAGCCATAATGTAACCATTATGAGGGTTCATAGCTACGATAGCACCTTGTGGTTGATGTAAACCATTGCTATCTGTGTAGTAGTTAGGCAAGTTTTGCATTGCTGCTACAGCTGCATTTTGTGCATCCATATCGAGAGTAGTATAAATTTTTAAACCATCTTTATAGATTGCATCGTCACCATATTTTTCAGAAACTTGTGCAATAACATAGTTAATGAAGTAAGACGCATTAGATTTTTCATGCGTTTGTTCTTGTTTTGCCACTAAGCCTAAATCTGCTTGACGCGCTTCATCAGCTTGCTCTTGTGTAATGTAACCGTATTTAACCATTTGGCCTAATACAACGGCTTGACGTTTTTTACTAGCTTCCAAATCATTGAATGGAGAGTAGTAGTTAGGACTTTGTGGTAAACCAGCAATGAGTGCCGCTTGTGCAAGTGTTAACTCACTAGCATCCTTACCAAAATATACATGAGATGCAGATTGTACACCGTAAGCACCTTGACCAAAGTAGATTTGGTTCATATACATTTCAAGGATTTCATCCTTGGTGTAATGTTGTTCAATTTTAAGGGCTAATAAAGCTTCGGAAATTTTACGTTTTAATGTTCTATCTTGAGATAAGAATGCATTACGAGCTAACTGTTGAGTAATCGTGGAACCACCTTCAGATACGCCGCTATGTACAATGTTTACCCATACGGCACGTAAAATACCAATTGGGTCAATACCATGATGCGTATAGAACCGAGAATCTTCTGTAGCTACAAAGGCATTCTGTAAATCTTTTGGTACATCCTTTAGAGGTACTGGTAATCTATTTTCTGTGGAGTGAACCGTAGTAATGAGATTGCCATGCACGTCATAAATCTGAGACGATGCAGAAGGGCGTACATTGGATACATCCGGTAGATTTGATAATGTGGCACTTATGAAACCACAGCCACCACCGGCTACGATGAGTATAAAGAGAAGTGTACAAATCCAAAATAGACGCTTAGGATTTGTTTTCTTCGGTGTAGAACCATTGCCATTTGAGCGGCGGTTGGCTCTCGTATTTGAGTTACTACTCATAGAGTCACCTCTTTTTTCTTTTAGTAAATATAACGTAAATTCTATTACGCAGTTATAAATATTATATCATAAATGGTTTAAATCCAATACTATATATAATTGTGAAAGTTTTTAGATAATGGTATACTTAAACAATAGTATTTCTAGGAGGATTATCATGATTAGTGCTCAAGAACAAGTGCGCCAAATTAAACATGGTGTAGCGGATTTAATTAACGAACAAGATCTTGTAAAAAAAATAGAGAAATCCATTAAGGAAAATAAACCACTAGTTGTAAAACTAGGTTTGGATCCAACGGCTCCAGATATTCATTTGGGACATACTGTTCCTCTTCGCAAGCTGCGTTTATTCCAAGAATTTGGTCATCAAGTAGTGATCGTCATCGGTGGCTTTACTGCTCGTATTGGTGATCCTACTGGTAAAAGTGTTACTCGCCCACCATTAACAAAAGAAGAAGTATTGAAAAATGCTGAAACTTATAAAACACAAATCTTCAAGGTATTAGACCCAGAAAAAACAATCGTTCGTGACAATAGCGAATGGTTAGAATCTATGAACTTTGCTGACGTACTTCGTTTGGCTAGCTCCTATACAGTTGCCCGTATGATGGAACGCGATGATTTCAGCAAACGCTTTAAAGAAGGTCGTCCTATTGGCGTGCATGAGTTTATGTACCCATTGATGCAAGGTCACGATTCTGTTGCATTACATGCAGACGTTGAATTTGGTGGCACAGACCAAACTTTCAACCTGTTGATGGGGCGTCATTTACAAGAGTTAGAAGGTCAAGAGCCACAAGTTGTTATTACAATGCCATTGCTTGAAGGACTTGACGGCATTCAAAAAATGAGTAAATCTTTGGGCAATTATATCGGTATTGATGAAGAACCTAAAGAAATGTATGGTAAAGCGATGTCCATTCCTGATGAATTGATGATGCGTTATTTCATGCTCGTTACAGATATGTCTATCGAAGAGCAAGAGGACATGGCAAAACGTCTAGAATCCGGAGAGTTACATCCACGTGATGCTAAAATGCAATTGGCTCGTACCATTGTTCGCTTGTACCATGGTGAAGAAGCTGCTCTCGAAGCGGAAGAAGAATTTAAACGGGTGTTCCAACAACGCGCCATGCCTACAGATATTCCTGAGTACGCTATGGATGCACCAACAGAACCAATCTTTGTACCACAATTCTGCACAGATGCTGGTTTAACCGCGTCCAATGGTGAAGCACGTCGATCCATTAAAGCAGGTGCTTTCAAAGTAAACGGTGAAAAATACACGGAAGAAAACCTTAAGCTAGAAGATGGCATGATCGTTCAAGTTGGGAAACGTAAATTTGTAAAAATTAAATTTAACTAATAAAAAACTGTGATGAGGTTTAGATTTCTCATCACAGTTTTTTCTGTCTATTTTGTTTATAAGATTATTTATCTACTGAACCTGTTGTTTGTGAAGCAAGAAATTGACTTACAAGTTAATGTATAATGAATATACAAAGACAATATAAATATAAAAATAAAATACAAATTTGATACATAAAAGATTTTTACAAATATTGTATAAAATAGATTATAACTTGTGTGAGGACCATTTATGGACAAGAAATTAAGTAACCTTTTATCACAACGAGAACATTCTGTTCTTACAGATATTGATGTTATTACAGCTGCAGTAGCCGTGCCTCTATTAGAAATCGATGGAGAAGATCATGTGGTGTTTACCGTGCGTAGTAATACATTGCGACGTCAACCCGGTGAAATCAGTTTCCCTGGTGGGCACTGTGAACCTAATGATAAAAGTGGTGCTCATGCAGCCATGCGTGAATGCTCTGAGGAACTTGGTATAGACTTAGATCAAATTGAACTGCTAGGAAATTTAGACTGTTTAGTATCTGCTATTGGTGTAAAACTATATGCGGTCGTCGTGCGCCTACATACAAGTGATTTAAAACCAAATTCTGATGAAGTAGGTGAGGTATTTACAGTTCCCTTACAATATCTATTAGATATGGAACCGACCGTAGGTCACCTAGACATTGGAACTAAGCCGTTAAAAGATTTTCCATTTCATCTATTAGAAGGATATAATATCGACTGGAAAATTAGACAAAACTATTCCGTCTATTTCTATCCCTATAAACAATACACCATATGGGGGCTTACTGGACGAGTATTGAAGAATTTTTTAGATATATATAGGGTGGTTAAATGAAACCTGAATTTTTTTCATGGTTATGGATTATATATGTAGCGTATGTATTATATAAGAGACATAGAGAAAACAATCATTTAGAAAAATCTATACTTATACTAGCTAGTATAAGTTTAATTATTGTTAGTGGTGGTTTTTCTTTATTAACTTATTATAATCTTTCGCCTGAATTGCAGCTTATGTTAAATATATTAATTATAATAGTATTGTTTATAATGAAAACATTATTTGGAGTGTAGCAGATGGAAATAATACAGTTGTTTGGTTATACAATGATTCCTATTTGTATTATCATTTCAATATTATTAATGATATATGGAAAGACTAGACATATTAAATATTTGGATCCAAAGGTACCATTAGGACGTTTATTCTATTTTTTCGGCAATGCATTTTCATTTATGTGTTGTATTTTATTAATTAGTTTTGGTAGTTATGTAATACAATCTAAAGATATTGCTGAAGGGATTAAATATTTAATCTTAGGTTATTCTTTTGGCATTTATGGATTTACATTCTTTTTTATGACTGGTATGAGAAGAGCCTATGATATAGGATTTCCATTTTGGGTATATCCAATTTTTATAGCTTTAATACTTTTAAGTCTTTTTATCAATGATACTATTTTTGAATTCTTGATACTTGGAATGTATCTATTTTTATTACAGCCAGGTAGAAATAACAATTAAGTAATAACTACATGTTAAAAGATGATTGCCTAGTATTAGGCAATCATCTTTTAGTTTTTTATCATTTTTATTTGTATAATAATCCTCATATAAATTGACAGATTTTAAATTAAGGTATACTATTTATGTGTAAAAGGTTTAATGTGTTGCACTAATTAATCTAGGAGGTTCTCACATGAATCGCGAAACAGCATACGTACTTTGGTTTGATGAATTACAACGTGAAGATGTTAATTTAGTAGGTGGCAAGTCTTCTTCTTTAGGGGAATTGACATCCTCCACTAATGTACCTGTACCTTATGGCTTTGCAACAACTGCCCATGGTTATCGTGAGTTTATGAAAGCTACAGGTTTGGAAGATAAAATCCGGGCTGAGCTTGATGCTTTAGATGATGTAGAAAATTCTGCATTATTGCGCGAAGTGTGTGCTAAGATTCGCCGCATGATTTGTCAGGAAGAAATGCCAAAAGACTTGGCAGATGCTATCCGTCATGCTTATGAAGAACTTGGTAAAAAAGTGAACGAAGAAAATCCATTTGTGGCTGTTCGTTCTAGTGCAACAGCAGAAGATTTGCCAGATGCAAGCTTCGCAGGCCAACAAGATACATATTTAAATGTACGCGGTGCTGACGTAATTATCGAAAAAGTAAAAGAATGCTACGCATCTACATTCACAGATCGTGCAACATATTATCGTGTAAAACAAGGCTTCGATCATATGACAGTAGCATTGAGTGCTGCAGTTCAAATGATGGTATTCTCTAAAGCAGCTGGCGTAATGTTTACTGTTGACCTTGTAACAGGCAATGATAACAATATTCTTATTGAAGGCTCTTGGGGTCTTGGTGAATATGTTGTACAAGGTACGGTTACACCAGATAATTTTCGTGTGGATAAAGAAAAGATGGAAATTACGGACCGTATGATTAACGATAAACATGTCCGCCTTGTTCGTAAAGCCGATGGTGACTGTGTTGAAGAAGTGGTTCCAGCTGACGAAGCAAAACAACAAGTTATTACAGATGCTCAAGTTTTGGAACTTGCAGAATATGCAAAAGCAATTGAAAAGCATTATGGTTGCTATATGGATATGGAATGGGGCGTAGATGAACGCAATGACAAGATTTGGATCTTGCAAGCTCGTCCAGAAACAGTTTGGTCCCGCAAAGAAAAATCAGAAACGTCCGAAAAAGCTAGCACATTAGATGCAGGTAATCGCGATATTATTGTAAAAGGTTTGCCAGCATCCCCTGGTAATGCAGCAGGTAAAGCTCACGTTATCATCAATCCCGAGGATATCGATGAGTTCAAAGAAGGCGAAATCCTTGTTACAGCTATGACAGCTCCTGATTGGGTGCCAGCCATGAAAAAGGCAAAAGCAATTGTTACTGACGCTGGTGGTATGACTTGTCATGCGTCTATCGTTAGCCGTGAGCTTGGTATTCCTTGTATCGTAGGTACTAAGAGTCGTAGTCATGAAGCGACTACCTCTATTAAAGATGGTCAAATGATTACCGTTGATGCTACAAATGGTATTGTATACGATGGCGTATTAGAAGATATCGTTAAAAAGCCTGAAGCTCAAGTTTCTACAGGGGTAGCAGCTGAATATGTACCTGTAACAGGCACTAAGATTTATATGAACTTAGGTGATCCTGATTTGGCTCAAAAATATGGTGTACTACCATGTGATGGCATTGGTCTCATGCGCGAAGAGTTCATTTGGACAACCTTTATTCATGAACATCCATTGCACCTTATCGAAACAGGGCGCAGTGACTTCGCTGTAAATACATTGGCGGAAGGTATGCGTAAAGTATGCCAAGCATTAGCCCCTCGCCAAGTAGTAGTTCGTTTGAGCGACTTCAAATCTAGTGAATACCGTGACCTTAAAGGTGGCGATAAATATGAACCACATGAATCTAGTGCATTACTTGGCTGGCGTGGCGCATCTCGCTACTATGATCCTAAGTACACACCTGCTTTCAAATTAGAATTAGAAGCAATCAAAAAAGTACGTAACGAATTTGGTTTTAAAAATCTACAAGTTATGATTCCATTCTGCCGTACTGTGGAAGAAGCTGAATTAGTAACTAACTTAATGGCTCAAGAAGGTCTTGCACGCAGCAAAGACTTTAAAGTATGGCTCATGGCTGAGATTCCATCCAATATCATCTTAGCTGATCAATTTAATAAATACGTAGATGGTTATTCTATCGGTTCTAACGATTTGACTATGCTTGTACTCGGTTGTGACCGCGATAACGAAACAGTTCAACATATCTATGATGAACGTAATTTAGCGGTTCGCAGAGCAATTCGTCACCTCATTGAGGTGGCCCATAAAGATGGTAAGACTGTATCTATCTGTGGCCAAGCGCCAAGCGTATACCCTGAACTTTGCGAATTCCTTGTGAAGAGCGGTATCGACTCCATTTCTGTTAACCCAGATGCAGTAGTTAATACTAAGAAAATGGTGGCTCAAATCGAACAACGAATTATGCTCGATGCTATGACTGGTCGTGGTCGTCAAGAATCTGACGAACTAATTTGGTAATAATATAGTTATAGTGAAAGAGGAGGCCTGTGGGTCTCCTCTTTTTCTGAATGGTAACTTAGGATATAATACAAACAGAGATGAAAGGGGGTTACCGTGTGAAACTGTCGAAACGACAAGAACAAATTGCTCAAATCGTTCGCGAAGAAGGTCCTGTAACAGGTAGTGCCATTGCTGAACATTTAGAGGTCACAAGATCTGCGTTGCGCTCAGATTTATCTGTATTGACCATGTTAGGTGTGTTAGATGCACGTCCAAACGTAGGCTATTACTATGTAGGACTTTCAAAGGAAACACAAACGGCTGAGCGATTAAAGTCATTTCTGGTAAGTGATGTATTATCTCAAGCAGTTGTGGTCAATGGGGATACGAGTTTGTATGATACAATTGTCACATTATTTACAGAGGATGTAGGTACCATATTAGTGTGTGATGGTTCATACCTAGTAGGTGTGGTATCTCGAAAAGATTTACTACGCGCCTCTATGGGACAAACAGATTCGCATACCATGCCTATATCTATGATTATGACCCCTGTAAGCAAGGTTATAGCGGTGGAGCCTACCGATACTTTGGTAGAGGCTGCACAGAAAATGATAGATTATGAAGTAGATTGTTTACCTGTCGTCGCTCGTGAGGATATAGGTAACAAGAAGCGTTTAAAGGTTGTGGGCCGTGTATCAAAAACGACGGTAGCAAAAGTATTTTTAGAATGTAGCACACACTGAGGTTGATAGAATGGCAGAAAAAATTATTTATGCAATATCGGATTCCCTGGGGGAAACTGCTGAGGCTGTAGCGAGAGCTACGGCGAGTCAATATGATAAGGAGCAAATTGAAATTGTCCGTGTTCCTTATATTGATAGTGAAAGCCAAATTGATGAGGTTATAGACGACGCAAAATGTGGAAATCATGTTATTTGCCATACCATTGTATCTGCGTCTTTACGTAAGTATTTACATGAGAAGGTGGCTGAATATAATATTCCGGCTGTGGATATCATGGGCCCTGTTCTCGATGCAGTTGGTACTATCGCGACTACTAAACCTCGCATGACAGCAGGTATGGTTCATAAGCTCGACCAAGAGTATTTTAAAAAGGTTGAAGCTATTGAGTTTGCCGTGAAATATGACGATGGTAAAAATCCATCTGGTTTTGAAAAGGCCGACATAGTTATTATTGGTGTATCTAGAACTAGTAAGACACCATTGTCCATGTTCTTGGCGTACAAAAAGATTAAAGCCGCAAATTTGCCACTAGTTCCAGAGGTACCGTTGCCAGAGGAATTATTCAAAATTCCGGCAAAAAAAATCGTGGGCCTTATTATAGATCCATATAAATTAAATAATATTCGTAGTGAACGTTTACGCGCTATCGGTCTTGAAGACGAAGCAAATTATGCATCTATTGAGCGTATTCAATCTGAATTGGATTATGCTAAGGCTATTATGCGTCGTTTGCACTGCCAAGTGTTAGATGTTTCTAATAAATCTATTGAAGAAACAGCTTCCCTTGTTATGCAATTGATTGATAAAAATCGCGCGTCGGAGGGTAAATGAATATACGTGAACAAATAGAGGAGAGGGAGGCTTTGCTTCTGTCTCCCTATGCAGCTAAAAGCCGCGATGCAATCCGTGATATAGCAGAAAAGCCTGATCCACTTAGAACTGCGTTTCAACGCGATCGGGATCGCATCATTCATAGTAAATGTTTTAGACGGTTAAAGCATAAGACACAGGTATATATTGCGCCAGGTGACCATTATCGGACACGCATGACTCATACCCTTGAGGTAGGTCAAATCGGTCGTACTGTGGCTCGTGCATTACGTTTAAATGAAGATCTTGTGGAAGCTATTGCCATGGGCCATGATGTGGGGCATACACCATTTGGTCATGTAGGTGAATATGCATTGCGAGATATGGTAGGGCACTTTAATCATAATGAGCAAAGCTTGCGCATGGTTGAAGTATTAGAAAGACATGGTGATCATCAAGGTCTCAATTTAACCACCGTTGTTCGAGATGGCATCGTAGGTCATACAGGGGCTACAATTCCTGTAACTTTAGAGGGTCAAATTATTCGTATTGTAGACCGTATTGCGTATTTGTGCCATGATTTTGATGATGCACAGCGAGCAGGTATGTTGACGGCAGAGGTGTTGCCTTTTGAAGTGCGCGAACATTTTGGTATGACTCCATCCAGTATGATTACTGCAATGGTAGAGGATATGGTACGCGAATCCTTGGATAAGCCAGCTATATCTATGTCTGCTGATGTGGAAATGACGATGAATCTATTCCGTCAATTTATGTTTAAACATGTATATTTGGCACCAGCTTTAATTCCGGATCGCAAAAAGGCATCCCATGTGGTAAAAAATCTATTTACTCACTTCATGGAACACCCTGATGATATGGAAGGTTGTGAAATAGGTAAAGCGTTTTACTCTACACGTGATGTAGTTGATTATGTAGCAGGCTTAACAGATCAATATGCTATTAAGTTATTTAAGCAATATTATATTCCAAATATTACATTATAAATAACAAAAAAAGCAGTTAGTTCAAAATGAACTAACTGCTTTTTTTGGGGCTCTAGAACCCCAAAGAGTACATGTACTTTTTATTTTACGCGCGTGTAACTTTATTAGAACGAAGGCAACGAGTGCATACGTTTACTTTTTTAGTAGCACCGTCTACAACCGCCCGTACTCTTTGAATGTTCGGTTTCCAAGTTTTTCTTGTGCGAATGTGAGAATGACTCACGTTCATACCGCTAGATGTGGATTTACCACATACTTCGCAAAGGTTTGCCATAGTTTCCACCTCCAAGCTTAATCTATAACATAACAAAAGTATATTATCATAAAGAATAGCTTAAAGCAAGTATTTTTGTCGTATATATTGCTCTTTTTATGAAATATACTACAATATAAGGTATACTATATATCATATTCTAAGATATAAATGGACTTTTACACAAGGATATACAAAAATTGGATATATCTCATGTGTTTATCGTATATTTAAAGGAGTTTTTATGGATGAACGATTGACGACTATAAAGGGAATTGGTCCTGGTCGCGAGAAACAATTGCATAAATTGGGAATTACCAATGTTACATCCTTATTGACTTACTTTCCCAGAACCTATGAAGACCGGCGTACGATTTATAGAATTAGTGATTTAAAATCAGGTATGACAGGTGGTGTCGTAGGTACTGTTATTGCTGTACAAGAGAAACGCCCTCGCCCTCGATTGTCTATTTTAGAGGTAGTCATTGCAGATGGCACAGGACCTTTGAAGATTGTTTTGTTCAATCAAGGGTATAAAAAGAACTTTTACAAAAAAGGACAGCGTATATATGCATATGGTAAGGCTGAGTTTCAATATGGTTCCATGCAAATGAATACACCGCAAATGGAAAACTTAGGAGACGGTGGTGAACCAGATCGAGGTATCGTTCCTATTTACGCACTTGCTGATGGGGTATCTCAGTTTGTGGTTCGTTCATCTGTACGTAATTGGTTCGCGGCTAACCATGAATTACCAGAGATTTTACCTGTGGAGGTTCGTGAAGATCATCATTATATGAGTCGCTATGATGCTTTTAAGATGATGCATTTCCCAGACTCCTCAGAGCTCTATGAAAAGGCTCGTTATCAATTGGCTTATGAAGAGTTGTTCGTCATGCAAGCTGGCCTAGCTTTGTTGCGAAATAAAGAACAATGCCATAGAGGGCCTAAAATGGGACCAAATGGGGAACTAATGGCTCAGTGTATAGAGAATTTACCGTTTTCCTTAACAGGTGATCAACAACGAGCGTTAGAGGATATTCGTATTGATATGGAAGATGAACGACCTATGCAACGTTTGTTGCAGGGAGATGTAGGCTCTGGTAAAACTATTGTGGCTACCTTGAGTTTATTAAAAGCTATTGAAAATGGGTATCAGGGGGCATTGATGGCCCCTACGGAGATTCTAGCGGCTCAACATTACGAAGGGATACGAACTGTATGTGCTAATTTAGGTATTACCATAGAATTATTAACGGGATCCTCTACGAAAAAAGAGAAAGAATGCATCTATGAGGGCTTAGCAGATGGCAGAATCCAAATGATTATTGGAACGCATGCCCTTATCCAAGAGGGGGTTAATTTCCATAATTTAGGCCTTGTTATCATTGATGAGCAACATCGCTTTGGTGTAGATCAACGGGCGAGATTGCAACAGAAGGGAACATATCCTCATGTACTTATCATGACGGCTACACCAATCCCTCGTACCATGACATTATCCGTATATGGAGATTTAGCAGTATCTTTAATTAAAGAAATGCCACCAGGTCGAAAACCTGTTAAAACATATGCTGTAGATAGTTCTTATAAAGAGAGATTACGCACTTTCTTTGGTAAGGAAATGGCGGAAGGGCGTCAGGTCTATGTGGTGTGCCCTCTTGTAGAAGAATCCGAAAAATTAGACTTGCAAGCTGCTGAGGAATTGTATCTAGAATTAAAAGAGTACTTTTATAAGACCTATGAAGTGGGCCTCGTTCACGGTCGTATGAAGCCAAGTGAAAAAGATGAAGTGATGAATGCCTTCCATAGGGGTGAAATTTCATTACTTGTTTCTACAACAGTTATCGAAGTGGGGGTTAATGTGCCAAATGCGACCATTATGTGCGTTGAAGGGGCAGAGCGATTTGGTCTGTCTCAGCTACATCAGCTGAGGGGACGTGTAGGCCGTGGTGCTCATCAGTCCTATTGCATTCTTGTTAGTGATTCTAAAAATGATGTAAGTCAAGAGCGTTTAAAGTTGATGGAACAAATCCAGGATGGATTTGAGCTTGCAGAGCAAGATTTATTGATTCGTGGTTCAGGACAATTGTTTGGATTAGCTCAATCAGGACTACCTGATTTGCGTGTTGCTAATATCATCAAAGATATTGAGATTTTAGTAAAGGCTCGCAAGGATGTGCTAGATTTTGCAAATCAATTCGGAATAGAAAAATTAGAATCTATCATGAAAGAAGAATTAGAAAAAAGATTTGGTGAAAAATTTCTAAGAATATTGTATAATTAAGAGGTAGGATTAATAAGTATATAAGCATCGATAATATTAGATTTTATCTGGCTTTTTTCCTTGTTTATATGTCCTTCATACCGTATAATAGAACAAACAATTTATTTCATTTTTTCATCTATGGAGGTTAATATGCCAATTATTCATGTAGAGCTCGTCGAAGGGCGTACAAAAGAACAAAAGAAACAATTAGGTGAAGCAATTACAAAGGCTGCGGTTGATATCGTAAATGTTCCTGCTGATGCAGTAAAAGTTATCTTCGTAGATATGAAAAAAGACGATTATATGGAAGGCGGCATTTTGCGGTCTGAACGCTAAGGCTACGACTGACCGCCTAGTCCATAGGGACTAGGCGGGTCGTAGTTTTGTTTTATTATACGGAAAGGAAAGAAATATGAGAGACGATAAATTCGGTATGCGTGGACTAACTTTTGATGATGTATTATTAATACCAGCAGCTTCGGATATACTGCCTAATCAAGTAGAGTTAAAAACTCAATTAACTCGTGACATTACATTAAATATTCCTATGATTAGTTCTGGGATGGATACGGTTACTGAATCACGGATGGCGATTGCTATGGCTCGTGAAGGAGGTCTTGGCGTTATCCACAAAAATATGTCTATTGAAGAGCAAGCTCATGAAGTTGACAAGGTAAAACGCTCTGAACACGGTGTTATCGTTGATCCTATTTTCTTAAGCCCTCAAAATTTACTATCCGATGCAGCAGAACTTATGGAAAAATATAAAATTTCTGGTGTACCTATCACAGAACATGGTAAACTAGTAGGGATCATTACAAATCGCGATATGCGTTTTGAAACTGATTTAAGCCGACAAATTGGGGAATGTATGACAAAAGATTCCCTAGTTACTGCACCGGAAGGTACATCTCTTGAAGCGGCGAAAGCTATCTTAAGCGAACATCGTATTGAAAAATTACCTCTTGTAGATGGCGACGGTAACTTAAAAGGCTTAATTACGATTAAAGATATTGAAAAAGCGACTAAATATCCAAATGCAGCAAAGGATGGTAGTGGCCGATTATTAGTTGGTGCTGCAGTAGGTGTTTCTCAAGATTTGTATGATAGACTTGATGCGCTTGTATCTGCTAAAGCTGACGTAATTATTGTTGATACTGCCCATGGGCATTCTGCAGGTGTTCTTCGAACGTTGAAGGACATTAAACAAGCGTATCCTCACATTCCTGTAATTGCAGGTAATGTGGCAACTGCAGCAGGCACTGAGGCTCTTATCGAAGCTGGAGCTGATGCAGTTAAGGTTGGTATAGGACCTGGTTCTATTTGTACAACTCGTGTTATTGCTGGCATTGGGGTACCTCAAATTACAGCAGTCTATGAGTCTGCTCAAGTGGGGCGTCGTTATGGAGTTCCTATCATTGCTGATGGGGGTATTAAATATTCTGGAGATATTGCTAAAGCTATTGCGGCTGGTGCTAATGTAGTTATGATGGGTAATATTTTAGCGGGTACTGATGAAAGCCCTGGAGAAACAGTGATTTATCAAGGCCGTTCTTATAAAGTATATCGAGGCATGGGTAGTCTAGGGGCTATGAAACTCGGTAGTAAAGATCGATATTTCCAAACAGAAGCTAAGAAATTAGTTCCTGAAGGTATAGAAGGTCGTGTACCATATAAAGGTATGCTGGCCGATACAATTTTCCAAATGGTTGGTGGTTTGCGTGCAAGTATGGGGTATTGTGGATGTCATAACATCCAAGAAATGATTGAAAACACTCAATTCATTCAAATTACAGCGGCTGGTTTGAAAGAAAGTCATCCGCATGATGTAAGCATTACCGTTGAAGCACCAAATTATAGTGGTTGATAATGGAGTATTACATTGAATAAACGTATTTCTGTTTTATCTGTGCCTATCGATTGTGTCACAATGGATGAGGCAGTCCAACGTATTTTACAATTAACTGAACAGCCGGGGCTACATTTAGTAGCAACGGCTAATGCAGAAATGGTTATGTTGGCTAATGAAAATCCTACATTGCACTCCATATTGAATAATGCTAGTCTCGTCGTTCCCGATGGGGCTGGCATTTTGTGGGCTGCAGAGCGTCAAGGAGAACATGTGCCTGAACGCGTAACAGGTGTAGACGTAACTATGGAATTGTTTAAAGTTGCGGCGACTCATCAAATTCCTGTATACTGCTTGGGGGCGGCACCTGGTGTTGCTCAACGAGCGATTGATAATGTATCTGCTCAGGTAGGTGCATTAAATATAGCAGGAATTCATGACGGATTCTTTGATAGTGCAGAGGAACAAGAAATCATTAAATCTATAGCTGAATCTAAGGCAAAATTGGTATTTGTTGCCTTAGGTGTGCCAAAGCAAGAACAATGGATTGCAGAAAAGTTGAGTCACCTCGATGGCGTAGTTGCCATTGGAATTGGTGGTTCCTTTGATGTCTTGGCAGGTAATATTCCTCGGGCCCCAGAATGGATGCAACGAAATCGACTTGAATGGTTGTATCGATTATATTTAGAACCTCAACGGATTGGCCGTATGTTGGCTATTCCAAAGTTTATGTGGACCGTTATTAGAAATAAATAGAGGAGTGTTGAATCGTGCCTACAGGACCAATAATTAAGGAAGGGTTTCCTCTGATAGGAGCTATGCTCATTATCACTGTGGTGTTAGGATATTTAGGACATTATGTAATTGCGATTATTTCATTTATTCTGGCATTATTTTTCGTTAATTTCTTTAGAAATCCTAAACGTGTAATCCCTCAAGATCCAGATTTGATTTTATCCCCAGCGGACGGTAAAATCATGGATATTTCTGATGTATACGAAGATATTTACTTACATAAAGAGTGTAAAAAAGTAACTATTTTCTTATCTGTTTTTGACGTGCATGCTAATCGTGCGCCTATTGATGGTAAAATTACGTACCGTCACTATACGATGGGTAGTTTCCTACCAGCATTCAAAGATGATGTAGGTTTTGAAAATGAACGTCATACTATTTGTATTGAAAATGATCGTACTTCCGTATTAGTAACGCAAATTGCGGGCCTTTTAGCAAGACGTATCGTATCTTGGACAGACCTAGATAGTGTACTTGAACGCGGTCAGTTGTACGGGATGATTAAGTTCGGTTCCTGTACTGAGCTCTATATGGATAAGGATGTAGAGTTGTTCGTTGAAAAAGGTCAACATATTACAGGCGGTGATACTGTTATCGGGAGGTTACGACATGAATAAATCTATTATTCCAAATTTATTTACTAGTGCAAATTTAGCATTTGGTGTTCTTGGTATTACGTTGTCTGCTACAAATAATACCTTCTGCGCAGCTATATGTATATTATTGTCTCTAGTAGCAGATGGATTAGATGGGCGTGTAGCAAGAGCTTTAGGAGTTGCAGGACCAATGGGCCGGGAACTTGATTCTCTGTCTGATGTAGTGGGATTTGGTGTAGCGCCTGCGTATATGCTTTATATGAAAGAATTATATGGTTTAGGATGGATTGCATATGTGCCACTATTAGCCTTTGCAGTGCTTGGTGCATTTCGTTTAGCGCGATTTAATATTAAAACTGACGAAGTTCATGGCTATTTTGAAGGTTTACCAATTCCAGCCGCTGGATGTTTAGCGGCGACTTACGTATTGTGTGGCGTATCGGTACCTCAATTTGTGTTGGTAGTTTGTATGATTGGTATAGGTCTCCTTATGGTTAGTGAAGTTAAATATCCCGATTTTAAAGGTAAAAGTGAGATTTATATCAATAAACTTTCTATTGTACTCACAGCCATATTTGTTATAGCTTGTCTCGTGTATGATTGGCATACATGGGCCGTTATGATTTTTGCTGGCTATGTAATGTTTGGGCTTATTAACGGGGCTTTAAATATAGTACGTAAATAGATGTGTGGAGGAGAATAGTATGAATTACCTACTGGATCTATTACTGATTCCTATGCAGGTAATAATCGTAATTTATACGGTTTATTATTTTATACTCGCTGTCGTAGGTATGTGGCGATCGCGAGTACATAAAAATTATACCCCTAAAAATTCCTTTGCCATCGTTGTATGCGCTCATAATGAGGAAGCTGTTGTTGGTGAGTTAGTTAAAAACTTACGTGGCCTAGATTATCCTGATGATCTATACGATATTTTTGTAGTTGCCGATAACTGTACAGATAAGACTGCGGAAGTAGCAAGTGCTGCTGGCGCTAATGTACATGTACGTGAAAATAAACAAGAAATAGGTAAAGGTTATGCCATGGGGTGGATGTTTGATCGGGTAGAACAAATGGATCGGAAATATGATGCATTCCTGATTTTTGATGCCGATAATTTAGTACATCCTCAATTTATGTTAGAAATGAATGATCATCTTGAAAAAGGTGAGTCTGTAATTCAAGGTTACTTGAACTCTAAAAATCCAACTGACTCTTGGGTAGCCGGTACGTTCTCTATCGCCTTTTGGATGGTTAACCATATGTGGCATTTAGCAAAATATCGTCTTGGATTATCTACGGCTTTAGGTGGTACAGGCATGTGTATTCGTACATCTATTATTCGCGAATACGGTTGGGATTGCAATAGCTTAACCGAAGATATGGAATTTTCCATGAAACTATTGACTCATGGTATCCGTACTTGTTGGGGGCATGATGCTATCGTATACGATGAAAAGGTTACGACTATGATGGCTTCTTGCAGACAACGTTTACGATGGGCTCAGGGGCAATTTGACTGTGCGGGTCGATATATTCCTAAATTATTTGCTATTGGTATCAAAACAGGGAATATTATGATTTTGGATGGTATATTCCAAGTGAGTCAACCTTATTTCTTATTGTTGACAACCGTATACTTGGTGTTATCCTACATCAATGCGTATACTCCAATTTATACAAATATTTTGTATCAAATTATGCCTATGTCTGTATGGACAATTATAGGTGTTGGTCAATATCTATTCCCATTAATTGTATTGTTGAAAATCAAGGTACCACCAAAGATTTGGTTCTACTATTTACTATATCCATTATTTGTTTACTCTTGGATTCCAGTAAATATTTTAGGGTGGTTCCGCCGTCATAATAAGGTATGGTCTCATACAGTCCATACGAGAGCTGTGGGCTTAGATGATGTTAAATTAACACGTATGGGCAATATGAATAAGAATGAAAAATAGAATCTGTAGGAGTGACTATGCATATTTTAATGTGTAATGACGATGGCATTTTAGCAGATGGTTTACGTCATCTTGCATCGTATTTAAGTCAATATTATAGAATTACCGTTGTAGCACCTGCTAATGAGCAAAGTGCTAAATCCCATGCATTGACGACCGAGGTTCCATTGAAATTAGATGCTTGCAATGGCGAGGATGAAAATCCTCGCCTTTATGCTCTAACGGGAACGCCGTCCGATTGCATGAAGTTCGGTCTCAGTTATTTATTGACTGATGATATGCCAGATCTTGTAATTTCTGGAATTAATCATGGATTTAATTTAGGCTCTGATGTATTGTATTCCGGCACTGTTTCGGCAGCTATGGAAAGTGGTTTTTACGGTATTCCCGGTTTAGCATTATCTGTTGAGAGATATTCTGTTGAACGGGGAGACGAGATGCATCCATTTATACATGAATTGATTGAGAAAATTTATGTGGCGGGTCAGTTTAGCGGTTTACTAAATGTGAACTTCCCATTACGTGGCACATGTGATTGGGATCATTTTAAAATGGTGAGCCAAGGCTTACAAACCTACAGTAATATTATCGAAGCTCGCATTAATTCAAGAGGACAGGATTATTATTGGTTAGCTGGCGAGCTAGACTATGGTGCTGAAAGTGTTCCTACAGATGTAGAATTTGCCCGTAAAGGCTATATTACAGGTGTCGCACTTACATGGAAACAACAATGTGATACGGATATGAAAAGGGTTCAAAATATTTTAGATGAAATATAAAAAATATGTTGACATTGCTTAGGGATGTCTGTATAATAACAAATGTTCCGATACGCCGGAGTGGCGGAATGGCAGACGCACTTGACTCAAAATCAAGCGGGTAACACCGTGTGGGTTCAAGTCCCACCTCCGGCACCAACATTAGGCGGTAAGACTTTTGTCTTACCGCCTATTTTTATATTTATGAATTTATATACTATAATATACATTATTAATTTCGTGAGGTGACAGTATGGATCAAGGTATAATTGATTATATTACAAATATTTTTGATATTCCTAAACTTACTCAACAGGTTAGCGCTGTACAGATGCCATTGCCATTATCTCGCTTGGCAGAAATACCATTAGATGGATCTGTAAATCAGTGCCAAGGATTTTGTTATAATTCCAAAAAAGACGTTTTTGCTTTAGCTTGTATTAATTCAGATAATACGAAGCAAATTATTTATGAAATTAATCCAAAAACTTTTACTGTTGTTGCAAAATATGAGTATAGTTATAAAAGTTTATTAGGTCATATGAATACCTTAACTTATAATTCTGTCAATAATCGTTACTATACAACAAATGCTGTTGTAAATGGATATAACCTTACTCCTATTGAAGCGGATAGCATGATTGTTGAAGCACCGATTAAACTAAAAGAGAAAGTTTTTAATTTTGCATATGATAAAGTACGCAATGAATATGTATCAATTGTGCCTTTAACAAACTCTGAACGGACAATTAATTATTACGACTCCAATTTTAATCGTATTCGTTCTTATAAAATTGATGCTAATCATACAAACTTAAATAATAACGGTGCTTACGCAACTAATGGAAATACTTTATTTACGACGTTGACAACCTTTGTATACGTCGATGAAGAGGGAGTTGTTAAAAATATTAGCCCTTATGCTTCTGGAATGGAAGTAGAAGACATGGATTGTCGAAATGGTCAAATGTATATGGCGGTCAATCGCAAAGGTAAAGTTGAAATTTATAGTTTGTCTAGCCTACCATTTTCGGTAAATGTCTAGATACTACCTATGTTTTAATCCCCTTTATGAGTGTATAATAATAGTATTAGAGTATTTTAGGAGCTATTATGAAATTAGGGAATGATATTATAGAGATTGACCGTATACGTCAAGCTATAGAGAAATCAAGTTCATTTAAAGTGCGCGTTTATACGATTCATGAGATTGAATATTGTAAAAGTCGGAATAAAGGATGCTACGAATCCTTTGCAGGTATATATGCTGCAAAAGAGGCTTTTATTAAAGCTTTAGGTATAGGGATGAGGTATGGATCATGGCAAGATATAGAGATTTATCATGATGAATGGGGCGCACCCTTAATTCGTTTACAAGATACTTTCAAAGATATTTACGAAACATCAGGTTATACTGATATTCATGTATCGATTAGTCATTGCAAGGATTATGCAATGAGTACAGTTATACTTGAAGGAGCATAAGATGAATATTTTAACTACAGAAGATGCTCGATTTATAGATCGAGAGGTTCCTAAGCAATTAGGAATTTCTTTAGAAATCCTCATGGAAAATGCTGGACGTGGTATCGTAGATGCCTTATGGGGAGAGTACGATTTATTTTCCCTGAATAATGGCCGTTCCATAAATAGTTTTGTTTTATTTATATGTGGTACGGGTAATAATGGGGCAGATGGCCTTGTAGCGGCTCGCCATTTGATGGAGCAAGGCGTACCAGCACAAATTGTACTAGTAGGAGATATAAACAAGTGTAGTGATCTTTTTGCAGTGCAAATTGAGCGCTGCAAAGCTATGGGCTGTAGCATCGATATGTATGATGAATTCAATGATTGGTCCAACGTAGCCATCGCTGTGGAAGGCATCATGGGAACGGGCTTTACTGGAAGGTTAAGAGAGGTGACCATCGATATATTGAATGATATTGATACTATGCGTAGTCAGTATAATTTTGATTTGTGGGCTATTGATGTACCTGCAGGTTTGGATGCTACTACTGGTCATGTAGCAGAAGGCACACTGACCTATGATTATACTGTTACTTTTGGAGCTATCAAACAAGGTTTGTTATTATATCCCGGAAAGGCTGTAGGAGGAACCGCTGTGGTTGCTCCATTGGGTGCTCCTTGGCAGCAGGTACTGGGTGAACGTGTTAGAACTATAACCATTGATTCTGATTTAGCAGAAAAAATTATCAACTATCGTACTCCAATGGCGCATAAAGGTGTCAATGGAAACACTTTAATTATTGGTGGTTCAAATGATATGATAGGAGCCCCTATTTTGGCTGCTGAAGCGGCAGTTCATAGTGGTGCTGGTAAAGTAACATTAGCTGTACCCAAAATAATTAAACAGATTGTACAAAGCCGTGTCATACCTGAGGTGATGGTTACTTCCACAGAGACTAATAAAGAACTTTTTGATTGTCGTCAAGTTGTTGCTATGGGACCTGGTTTAGGTCGCACCCGTGAAATCTGTGATTTAGTGGATCATATCTTAGATGCTTACGAAGGAGCATTAGTACTAGATGCTGATGCTTTGTATGCAGTGGGACATGTTGGTTGTGTTAATAAAGATGCTTTGCGAGATGGTGATATTGAGTCTGCATATACAGTGGAAAGAGAACTTCCATATTGTGTTATGACACCGCATTTAGGTGAATTTAGTAGACTTATTGATTTACCTATTAAATGGATTGAGCGTCATTATATCACGTTGGCTAGAGAATTTGCTAAGGCTCATCAAGTTATTCTTGTACTAAAAGGAATTCCTTCAATTGTGGCATTCCCTGATGGAACGGTGTATGTAAATACTATCGGTAATGCGGGCATGGGTACTGGCGGTATGGGAGATGTGCTGACTGGTGTAATTGCTGGTTTTATAAGTCAGGGTTATTCACTACAAGATAGTGCTATTCTCGGTGTTTATGTACATAGTCGTAGTGCAGATATTCTGAATGAAACAAAGAGTTGGGGTTATACTCCGAGTGATGTCAGTGCTTCTTTAGGCTTCGTGGTTAGTGAATTATTGGGAGATTATGAATGACAAATAGAATACAACGCTTTATAGCTTTCTTGTTGGTATTATGTATTCCTATCTTCGCCATTGCAGGCTGCACAAATAATGATGTAGCAAACGCAGCAAATCGAGTAACTACTAACGCTAATGGGACTTACTCAATCGATACTAAAACGACTACCCCTGAAGGTAAGCTAGATGTATATATGCTAGATATTGGTCAGGGGGATGCTATATTACTTAAGGTAGGCGATGAGTATAGCATGATCGATACTGGTGACATAGAACATCGTGAAAATATTGTAGCTCAACTTAAAACTATGGGTGTAACAAAGCTAAAAAATATTATTATCACGCATCCTCATGCTGATCATATGGGTGGTTTCTATGCTATTGCAAAGGCTATGCCTATTGAACATGTATATGATGATGGTATTGCCGTTGATAATAATATGTACAAAACTTATGAAAAGTGGATTGAGAAAAATAAAATTCAACGAACTACTTTGAGAAATGGAGATGTAGTTGATTTTGGACATGGTGCTGTCTTTGTAGTATATGCTCCTTGGGTTGAACCTTTAACTGATAAAAAAGGGGAGACAGATCTTAATAATAATTCTATTGTAGGTAAATTAATCTTTGGTAAATTTTCTATGCTCTTCACGGGTGATGCTGAATGGCAAGAAGAGAAAAAACTTATAAAAGAGCAGAATTCCAGATTGTTTGCTCGTATTCTTAAGGTAGGTCATCACGGTTCACGTACAAGTAGCTCTGAAGATTTTTTGAAATCTATTAAGCCTGAAAGTGCATTAATTTCAAATGGCATGTATAATAAGTATGGTCATCCTCACGATGTGACATTACGACGCTTGCAGGAAAATAATATTGCTATTTACCGTACAGATACGATGGGACGTATTCATATTAGTACGGATGGGAATAAATGGCAAATTACAACTGAACGTTAGTTTTGATTGCTTATACAAAAAATAATTTTATGAAACTGTTTTTGTGTATTCTGAATAAGGTCTTTATATAGTAATATGTGTAATCGGCATACTAATCTTCATGTTTGTATGAAATAATCTATTTATAATCTAACATTAGTTTATGGATAGATTGGAACGATGAGATTTTGATAGATAAAAATATCATCGACTCATCTCTATGGTTTGGACACTATGTATGTCAGTTAGATTGGAGTGAATGTATTGCGTAAACTATTTTTAATGTGCCTTGCAGTCTTGATGGCGATACCTTTATTATTGACTCAAGCAAAGGCAGCTAATTTGGAAGATGCTCGATGGGTGACTAGAACAGATGCACCTGTACCATATGTTCGTATTGTTATGGACTTATCGGCACCTATAAAGGCATCTGCATCAATTAGCAAAGATGGGAAAACTACGACTGTTACTTTAAAGAATACAAAGCTAAAGACGGCTAAAGAGAACATTTCTATGGACTCAGCTATTGCTAGCTCTGCTAAACTTTCACAAGATGGCAGAGACGTTAAAGTAACAATCAAGACACCTTCATCTATTGATACTAGTGATGTAAAGGTTTTTTCCTTGAAAAAAGATACGGTTAATAAGAAACCGTATCGTATCGTTGTTGATGTTCAGAAAAAAGGTGCTGTAGCTAAGCCTGCTTACTATGGTAAAAAGCCATCTCAATCTGCACATCCAGCAAAAAATGTACCTACAGGATCTGGTAAATACTCTACTAGTGGCGGTTTATCTGGCAAAACAATTACTATTGACCCAGGACATGGTGGTAGTGATTCTGGTGCTATTGGACCTCACGGTGTACAAGAGAAAAACATTACACTACCAATTTCTATGTATTTGAAAAAATCTTTAGAAAATCGTGGTGCTAAAGTACTTTTGACTCGTACTACCGATGTAGATGTATATGGTCCTAATGCAAGTGGTGTTGATGAATTGGGGGCTCGTGTTAACGTGGCTAACCGTAGTAATTCTGATGTTCTTGTGAGCGTTCATATCAACGCATTTAATAATCCTAGCGTTGGTGGTATTGCAACATATTACTATAGCAAAACTGGTAACGATGCTCGATTAGCACAAAAGGTACAATCTCAAATTGCTAACACACCTGGTTTCAATGGTGATCGTGGCATTCAAGAGGGTAACTTATACGTGTTGAGACATTCTAATATGCCTGCAATTCTTGTAGAGCTTGGTTTTATCTCTAACCCTAATGAGGAACGTGTGCTACAATCTCCTCAAACTCAAGAAGACTTTGCTAACCGCATTGCAAATGGTATTGCTAATTACTTTGGAGGTTAATCGATGAAATTACGTAAACAAGTTCTATCGATTCTCTGTGTAGGTATGCTGGCATTTGTAGTGGGTTGTACACATGAACAAGCTCCTACAACAGGTAAAAGTGAACCTACGCAAGAGACGAAAGTCAATAAGGATGCAGAAACAAGTAAAGTATCTCAAGAAAAGGTTAAGATGGCCTTCTTTGTTCCTACGGAGGATGGTTCTGGGGTAAAACAAACTACCGTTGAGATAGAGGCGAATAAAGTTACGCCTAAAGCAGCTCTTTTAGCGATGTTAAATGTTGATAGAGCACAAAAATATCCAGTCTTCTCTAAGGATATTGAAATTACATCTGTTACTGTAAAAGATGGTATTGCTTCTGTTGAAGTAAATGATGCATTCGTAAAGGGTAATGGCGGAGACTTAACTGTTAAGTTACAAATGGCTGCTATTGTAAATACATTGACATCCTTTGATAATATTAATGGTGTTCTATTCGTCAATAATGGTAAAAAGGTGCCAACTGTAGGTTCCTTTGATACTAAAGAACCTGTTAAGAGAATGACGAATCTAATTAAAAAATAATTCTTTTAAGGACATTTATAGCAGATAGTTGATATATCAACTATCTGCTATTTTTGTTGTCTTTTATATATGTTACAATACAATAAGTAATAATCGGAAATTAGGTGATCAGATGCAATTAAAAGATGTAGGGGAATTTAATTTCATTCGTCAAATTCAAGATAACACGATTTATAATCCTAATACTGTAGTGTACGGTATTGGTGATGATTGTGCTATTTATAAAGCAGATCAAAATACAGAGCAATTGATAAGCACTGACACAATGGTGGAAGGTGTTCATTTTAACTTTCACTATATGATGCCCTATGATGTAGGGTATCGCCTTATGACGGCTAATTTAAGTGATGTTGCGGCTATGGGTGGTATACCTAGACAAATTGTATTATCTGTAGCCGCACCAGACCATGTTGATACAGTCATTCTTGATGAAATTTATAGGGGAATTAAAGATCAGTGTATGAGATATCAACTCAATATATTGGGTGGAGATACGGTACGTACGGAAGGCCCCATGGTTTGGACTGTAACAATTATCGGAGAGGTTCCTAAAGGCACTGCGGTTATGCGAAGTGGTGCGAAAGTAGGAGATGTTGTAGGTGTTACAAACTATGTAGGTTATGCAGCTACAGGTTTAGGAGCATTATCTTATAATTTAGTAGGCTATGATATGACCAAAGTGGGGCATCAACGTCCTGAACCACAGATTGAATTGGGGCAAAAATTGCGACGACTTGGTATTCATAGTATGAATGATATTAGCGATGGACTAGGTAGTGAATTGAATGAAATCGCTGTAGCTAGTAATGTTTCCATTGTATTTGAAGAACAAGCAATCCCTTTACACGAGGAGACTTACGAATTAGCTAAGCATTTACAAACTAATCCAGTAGATTATGCTTTGTATGGTGGAGAAGACTTTCAGTTAGTCTTTACAGCGCCAAAATCACTACTTTCGGAATTGGAAAAGCTAGCAGGCATTACGTTGATTGGGGAAGTTTTATCTGGCCCTCCTCGGGTTCAAATGGTAACACTTGATAAAACGATTAAGACCATAGAAGCGAAAGGATATAATCATTTTCATGAAGGATAAGGTACAGGTTCATTTAAAGACTCATACAGTAGAAGACACACAACAATTTGGCCAATTATTAGGCGAATGGGTTAAACATAATGGGCATCCTCTTTGTATAGCACTCATTGGTGACTTGGGGACAGGAAAAACACATTTGTCGCAAGGCATTGCAAAGGGCTTTGGAGTTACTGAAGAAATTACAAGTCCCACCTTTGCCATCATGAATACCTATGATGTGAATAGAACTCATTTATATCATTTTGACGTATATCGCTTGGAAGATATTAGTGAACTGGAAAATATTGGATTTTATGAATATACAGAAGACTGCGTATCCATTGTAGAATGGGCAGATAAATTCGTTCATGAATTGCCTGATGAAACGCTATGGATTCATTTAACACGTATTGATGATACAAGTCGTTCCATTACATTAACTAGTGATTACCTTACAACGGGTGATTTAGTAGAAATAGGAGGCCCATATGTGGTTGGGGATTGAGACGAGCTCTCTCGTGTCGAGTGTGGCTTTAATAGATGAAAGTTGCCTAATTGGGGAATTGACCATTCAAGCTGGATTGACTCATTCTGAGCAGTTGGTACCTCATATTGATATGCTATTACGAGCTTCTCAAGTTGAAAAAAGTGAATTAAAAGGTATTATGGTTAGCATTGGACCTGGTTCTTTTACAGGCTTACGTATTGGTATGGGGACAGCTAAAGCTATGGCTTATGCCTTACAAATTCCTTTATATGGCGTAATGACCATGGACAGTTTAGCTCGTAATGTAGCTTATACGGACCGCACGATTTGTACCGTTATCGATGCTCAGAAAAAACATGTCTATGCAGGTATCTACAAATATGATGGTAATGAATTGGTCTGCAAAGAGGAGCCTTTTGTCATTGCTGCTAATGATTTATTAGATCGACTCCGAGCCTCTGAAGAATATGTAGTGTTCCTTGGGGATGGCGTTAAGCGAATAGAGAAGCTACTAGATGAAAGTGATACAAATTTAACGATTTTAGATATATCGCAACGTATTCCAAAAGCTAGTTCTCTATTACTAGCTGGCCGTAGATTGGTAGGCTCTGAAGAGAGTTCTGACCCTATGGATATGGTTCCTTATTATATTCGACGATCAGAAGCAGAAGTGTTATGGGAAGAACGCCATAAAAATAATCCTGAAATGTTGAAACAAAATCCTACAGTTGTAGTTACTGAGGCAGCAGGAGTCGAATAATGGAGATTCGTTTGGCTACAATAGATGATGCTCAAGCTATCTATGCTATTGAACAACAGTCTTTTTCTGTTCCTTGGAGTTTAGAATCTGTTCTCGTTGAGTTAGAAGGGGCATCAAATAAATTATATATGGTAATTTGTGAGGAGAACAAAATTGTTGGATATGCAGGTGCTTGGCTTGTATACGATGAAGGTCAAATTACGAATATCGCCATTATTCCTTCCGCACGAGGTAAGGGATACGGATCAAAACTTACAAAACAATTAATAGATGAATGTCTTATGAGAGGTATGAAAGAAATTTTCTTAGAGGTGCGCATATCTAATCTTGCAGCATTGGCTATGTATAGAAATTTAGGATTTTCTGTAAAAGGAATTCGTAAAGATTATTATTCAGAGCCTACGGAAGATGCTTATATTATGTCTCTCGTTTCAGAGGAAATAGAATGAGTATATACACATTAGCCTTGGAAAGTAGTTGTGACGAAACCTCTGCTTCTGTCCTTAAGGACGGGCGCACTGTTTTGTCTAATGTTATTTCAAGCCAAGTGCCAATACATAGAAAATTTGGTGGCGTTGTACCTGAAATTGCATCACGTCATCATATAGAACAAGTGATACCCGTAATAGACCAAGCATTACGTGATGCAAATGTGACTTTACAAGATATCAATCATATTGGTGTTACGTATGGTCCCGGTCTTGTAGGGGCCTTATTAGTTGGTGTAGCTGCTGCAAAAGGGTTATCCTTTGCTACCGGGATACCCTTGGTGCCAGTGCACCATATGGAAGGTCATATTTTTGCAAACTTTTTAGCTAATCCAGAACTGGAGCCTCCATTTTTAAGTCTCGTTGTCTCTGGTGGTCATACCATGTTAGTACATGTAAAAGGATATGAAGAATTTGATGTTCTTGGTCAAACACGAGATGACGCAGCTGGCGAGGCTTTTGATAAGATTGCACGGGTCATGGGATTCCCTTATCCAGGGGGCCCTCATATCGATGCCCTTGCCACTGAAGGGAATCCAGAGGCTATTGAATTTCCAAAGGCTTTAAGTGAACCAGGTAATTTTGAATTTAGCTTTAGTGGTTTAAAGTCTGCCGTTTTAAACTATTTAAATAGTAAGCAACAAAAGAATGAACCTATCAATCAATCTGATGTGGCTGCATCATTCCAGAAGGCCATCGTTGATGTGTTGGTAGAAAAGACGAAAGATGCCGCACATACTTTAGGTGAAAGTCGTATTACTATTGCTGGTGGTGTATCAGCCAATAAAGGATTACAAAAGGCTTTAGAAGCTATGTGTGTAGAAGAAGGTTTTACTTATTACAAACCACATAAAATTTTGTCTACTGACAATGCGGCCATGATTGGATGCCGAGCTTATTATATGGCGCAGGCCGGTAAATTTGGCGATTTAACATTGAATGCAAAGCCTAGTGTTGAAATTGGATACGTATCTTGGAAAGAGGATTAATCGTGGATATTGGTCAAGATATTTTAAATAGAACACCATTAGGACCATTACAAACCTCATTACTTGAGCATATTAGTAAACTCATATCCTTTGGCGAGTCTTTAACTCGTCAAAGGATACAGATTTTTACACCCCTACTAGAGACAGGACAAGGTGAGAGATCACAACAATGTGCAGATATGCTATGCATAGAACGCAGTGATCAAGGGATTACTACACGTCAATTAAAAGGCAGTCATACGTGGCATACTATGATGAAAGATGGTCAGCCACTTATCGGGTTAGATGACGAGCAGCGTCAACATGTCTTTCCTATCGTAGACAACGGAGGTCGTATTATTGGGGGGATATCTTTTACATTATCACCATCTATTAAGGCAGAACAATATGAGCAAGAATACGTTTTGTCTGATACGATGCAACGTCTTATGCTGACAGCTACTGATGAACAAATATTGTCTTACGAACCCATGTCCTATTTTGATGGTTTAATTATTTTCGACGACACTTATAAAATACTGTATGCTAACGATGCAGCTATGAAGTTAGTAGATATATTAGGCTTTGACCGTCGCTTGGTTGGTTCATCAATTTTTAGCAGTACCTTAAAGATGTCCGCTATACAGCAGGTATTATCAGATAGAAATATACTTACAAATGAAGAAATCTATCAAGATATGGTAATTCGTCAGCATATGATTCCTATTGCTATGGGGCGCAATGAAACGAGGTGCTTTTTAGTTCTTCATGATTGTACTCGTGAAAGTAAACAGCAACAAGAATTATTAGTTAAAAATTCCATTATCAAAGAGGTTCATCACCGTGTAAAAAATAACTTACAAACAGTAGCAGGTTTATTGCGCATGGAGGCGAGACGCTCTAGCTTGCCAGAGGTAAAACAAGCACTCCAAGAGGGAATTAATCGCATCGAGAGTATGGCTCTAGTTCACGATATAGTATCTCATTACGATGAGGATTATATCGGTATACGATCGATTTATGATGAATTATGTCGATTGTTGCGTATGAGTATGGTGCGACAAGACCAAGAGGTTACTTTTATTTACAGTGGCGAAGACATATTAATCTCCTCGCATATGGCAAGTTATGTATCTCTTATTATTAATGAGTTGATTACAAATAGCTTAGAACATGGGTTAGACGGTAGAAATGGTCAAATTCATTTGACTGTAACGGATATAAACGGGAGTATCGAACTAATCTTTTGGGATAATGGTAAAGGATTGCCTAGCAATTTTTCTTTCACATCTAATAAACGTTTAGGTCTAACTATTATTAATAATTTAGTGGCCCACGAGTTGAAAGGTAGTTTATCCATAGAAAATACTGGTACAGGTGTATTGGTGACGATACATATGAAGAAGGAGGCATAAATGCGCGTTTTAATCGTGGATGATGAATCTCTAATACGTATGGACTTACGGGATATTATTGAGTCTTGTGGTCATGAAGTCGTTGCAGAAGGTACAAATGGTGTTGAAGCTTTAGAACTTTGTAAAAAACATAAGCCAGATATTATATTGATGGATGTTAAAATGCCAGAATTAGATGGTATTGAGGCGGCACGTCAAATTGGCTTTCACCATGAAGCACCTGTAGTATTATTAACAAGTTATAGCCAGCAAGATTTAATCGATAAGGCTCGAGATTCTGGTGTATATGGCTATTTAATTAAACCAGTACGGGAGGAACAGTTAGTTCCTTCCTTAGAGATGGCTTTAGGTCGCTATAAAAGTGATGCTCAGTTGCGCGAAAAGATGGCTGAGCTAGAACAGTCATTAGAAGATCGTAAAATCATTCAAAAGGGAACTGGTATATTAATGGAACTATATTCTATATCTGAAGCGGAAGCGTATAATCGCATTCGCACCTTAAGTATGAATAAACAAATATCTATTATAGAAACATGTAATCTCATCATTAAACAGTCTAATAAGTCAAATAACATCTAAAAAGTCAAAAAATCAAAATTAGTACTTGCAATTATTTTAACTTCGGTTATAATAATACTTGTAATTAGCACTCAATGAGTTAGAGTGCTAATAAATTATGGAGATTAACTAGAAAAAGGAGTGACATTATATGTTAAAACCATTAGCTGACCGCGTTCTTATCCGTCTAGAAGCAAAAGAAGAAAAAACTAAAAGTGGTATCTTCCTTCCTGATACAGCAAAAGAAAAACCTCAAGAAGGTGTAGTTGTAGCTGTAGGTGCTGGTAAAGTATATGACAATGGTCAACGTGTAGCTCCAGAAGTTAAAGTTGGCGACACTGTTATGTTCGCAAAATATGCTGGTAGCGAATTAGAAATTGATGGTGCTACTCATTTGATTATTAGCGAACGCGATATTTTAGCAGTATTATAATCGCTAATTTATAGTCTACATGACTATAAAAACTGATGATACATCCTATATTGCCTAAGGGTATATATATTTCGTTACATTGGATAGTGTTACTATTTAGGAGGTAATACATATGGCAAAAGAAATCTTGTTTAATGAAGAAGCTCGTCGTGCTTTAGGTCGTGGCGTAGATCAATTAGCAAATGCTGTAAAAGTTACATTAGGTCCAAAAGGTCGTAATGTTGTGTTGGATAAAAAATTTGGTTCCCCAACAATTACAAATGATGGTGTAACTATTGCTCGCGATATCGAACTTCCAGATCCATTTGAAAACATGGGTGCTCAGTTGGTAAAAGAAGTTGCTACTAAAACTAACGACGTAGCAGGTGATGGTACTACTACTGCCACAGTATTGGCACAAGCTATGATTCAAGAAGGTATGCGCAATGTAGCAGCTGGTGCTAACCCAATGATTTTGAAAAAAGGTATTGAAACAGCAGTAAAAACTTTAGTTGAAGAAATCAAAAAACGCTCTATTAAAGTTTCTGGTAAAGCTGAAATTGCTCAAGTTGCAAGTGTATCTGCTGCTGACGAAGAAATCGGTGGTTTGATTGCTGAAGCTATGGAAAAGGTTGGTAATGACGGTGTTATTACTGTTGAAGAATCCAAAGGTTTGCAAACTGCATTAAATGTAGTAGAAGGTATGCAATTTGATCGTGGTTACATTTCCCCTTACATGGTAACTGACCCTGATCGTATGGAAGCTGTTATGGATAACCCATATATCTTGATTACTGATCGTAAAATCAGTGCTATCGCAGATATGTTGCCAACACTTGAAAAAGTAGTAAAAGTAGGCAAAGAACTTCTTATTATCGCTGAAGATGTAGAAGGGGAAGCGTTGGCTACATTAGTAGTAAACCGTTTGCGTGGTACATTCAAAGCTGTAGCCGTTAAAGCTCCTGGCTTCGGTGATCGTCGTAAAGCTATGCTTGAAGATATCGCTATCTTAACAGGCGGTACTGTTATTACTGAAGATATGGGTCGTAAGCTTGATTCTGTAGAGCTTGAAGATCTTGGTACAGCTCGTCAAGTTCGCATCACTAAAGATGAAACTACAATCATCGATGGCGCAGGTGATAAAGATGTAATTGCTAAACGCGTTAATCAAATCCGTGCACAAGTTGAAGAAACATCTTCTGATTTCGACCGTGAAAAATTACAAGAACGTCTAGCTAAATTGTCCGGTGGTGTTGCAGTTATCGAAGTAGGTGCTGCTACAGAAGTTGAAATGAAAGATAAGAAACTTCGCATTGAAGATGCATTGAATGCGACTCGTGCAGCTGTTGAAGAAGGTATTGTAGCTGGTGGTGGTACTACATTTATCGATATCATCCCTGCATTGAATACATTGGAAGCTACTGGTGACGTTCAAACTGGTATTAACCTTGTAAAACGCGCTGTAGAAGAACCACTTCGTCAAATCGCATACAACGCAGGTCTCGAAGGTTCTGTAGTAGTAGAAAAAGTTAAAAATACTGAAGCTGGTGTAGGTTTCAATGCCTTGACTGAAGAATACATCGATATGGTTAAAGCTGGTATTGTTGACCCTGCAAAAGTTACTCGTTCTGCTCTTCAAAATGCCGCATCTATCGCATCTCTTGTATTAACTACTGAAACAATCGTAGCTGATAAGGTAGATGAAAATGCAGCAGTTCCTGCAATGCCTCCAATGGGTGGTATGAGCGGTATGATGTAATCAGCTGCTTAGAATTAATTTTATAAGAAATATAATAATCCTAATGAATTGAGAATTACATTTTTCATATTCATTAGGATTATTTTTTACTGATAAATTAATCTATTGTAAGGGTGTAATATTTTAAATAAGATATTATTATATTCAAGCTGACCAGATTTAAAGTGACTAGATTATGTTGATTACATCGATAAAATTGATTTTGTATACAATGTATGATATAATTCTATAGAATTTAATAGTGAGTCTTATTGACATAGTTATTCTCTAATAGTATAATTAATGTATCGAATTTATTCGATTTGTTATATTTGAATTGAAAGAAGGATCACTATGTTGAACTTTATTTTTAAAAGTAAACCTAATTATGTAAATTTTGGCTTATTGATTTATCGCCTTGCATTGGGCATTTCCATGTTTTATCATGGTTATTTAAAATGGCTTAGCGGAGCTGAAGGGCTCTACAAAGTAGGGACTATGTTAGCACCTTTAGGTGTATCCGGTGGTTATGAGATGCTAGGCACTATGGCAGCACTTGCAGAAATGATTGGTGGTATTCTCATTGCAGTAGGATTATTTACACGTATTGGTGCTATTCTAGTTGTAGGTACTTTAGCAACTGCGACTATTGTGAGTTTGAATGGTAGTTTCTTTAGCTGGGACTACCCATCTCAATTAGGCTTTGGTGCACTTATGTTATTCTTTGCTGGTGCTGGTCGCTTTAGTTTAGATAAAGCTTTATTTAAATAATTAGGAAATTAGAATAAAAGACTCATCGGCTGATGAGTCTTTTATTTATGTAGAAAGGTTATCATGAACAAAAAAACAGTTCCATTCACGTCAGAACAATTAGAAAATATTATTGCTCAGTATCCAACTCCATTCCATATTTATGATGAAGAAGGAATTATTGAGAATATGAAATCTTTCATCAATGCATTCTCTTGGAATAAGGGATTTAAGCAATATTTTGCAGTTAAAGCAACTCCAAATCCGTATATCATGCGTTTGTTACAAAAGCTCGGGATTGGCGCAGACTGTTCTTCCTTAGCGGAACTACTTTTATGTGAAAAAGTGGGTATTACGGGCCATGATATTATGTTCACATCTAATGATACACCATATGTGGAGTATAAAAAAGCACTTGAAATGGGTGCAATCATCAATCTTGATGATATTACACATATCGAATATTTAGAAAAAAATCATGGCTCTTTGCCAGATACATTCTGCGTGCGTTATAATCCGGGTTCTTTAAAGGAAGGGGGCAATACAATTATTGGCCTTCCTGAAGAAGCTAAATATGGTATGACACGCGAACAAATATTTGAAGCGTATAAACAATTACAAGCTAAAGGTGTAAAACACTTTGGTATTCATACAATGGTTGTTTCTAACGAACTTGATATTGACGGTTTAGTTGGTACAGCAGAGCTTTGCTTTAATCTTGCTGTAGATATTAAAAAAGAACTTGGTATCACTATTGAATTTATTGATTTAGGTGGAGGTGTAGGTGTAGCTTATAAACCAGAACAAACACCAGTAGACTTCCGCGTATTAAGCAAGGGTGTAGAAGAAGCGTATAATCGGATTTTAGTAGCTAATGGACTTATTGATGTAGCATTGGCTTATGAATGTGGGCGTATGGTAACAGGTCCATTTGGTTACCTTGTTTCTACTGCTATTCATAAAAAAGATATTTATCGTCATTACATCGGTTTAGATGCTTGTATGGCAAATCTTATGCGTCCGGCGTTGTATGGCTCTTATCATCATATTACCGTAATGGGGAAAGAAAATGCTCCCAAGGATCATGTATATGATGTAACAGGCTCCTTATGTGAAAATAATGATAAATTTGCTATTCAACGAGAGCTGCCAAAAATTGATATTGGAGATCGTGTCATCATTCACGATGCTGGTGCACATGGACATTCTATGGGTTTCAATTATAATGGTAAATTACGTTCTGCAGAGTTATTGCTACATAAAGATGGCTCTGTTACACAAATTCGTCGTGCTGAAACATACGATGATTTATTTGGAACTCTTGATTTTTCAAACCTATAATTTAATATTGAGAATCGAATAGGATGAGAATTAATATTAATAAAAACCTATCAATATATGTAATACTTGATATTCTTTTAATTCCTGTATATTTTAGTAGGAATATCTTGCTATCATTTAGATAAGAATGTATAATGAGTGTAGATTGTTATGCACATACTTGCTAAGTTGGCGAGAATTACGGCGGTATTCACGTTAGTGCGTACCGCCTTTTTATATGTGTCAGTATATACGTTTTATATATAACGAGTGTATGTTTCTTATGGTTACATACAAATAAAAGGAGTGAACATTTTGGCTGAATTACTTCAGATAAAAGATTTAAAGGTATCTGTTGAAGAGAAACAAATCTTGAAAGGTATTGATTTAACAATTAATAAAGGTGAAATTCATGTTGTGATGGGGACAAATGGTGCTGGTAAATCTACACTTGCTAATGCAATCATGGGTAACTCTACATATACAGTAGATAGTGGTTCTATCATTTTTGATGGTAAGGATATTACGGAAGATGCAGTAAACGATCGTGCAAAAGCGGGTATTTTTATGTCCTTCCAAAATCCAATTTCTATTCCTGGTATTACTGTAGAAAACTTCATTCGTACAGCTAAATCCACAATTACTGGTGAAAATGTACGTGCATTATCTTTCAAAAAAGAATTGAAAGAAAAAATGGATGAATTGTCCTTTGATTTATCTTATGCGCAACGTTATGTAAATGAAGGCTTCTCTGGTGGTGAACGCAAGAAGAATGAAATTCTTCAAATGTCCATTTTGAATCCTAAATTGGCTATTCTTGATGAAACTGATTCTGGCCTTGACGTAGATGCGGTTCGTATCGTATCTGAAGGTGTACAACGTTTCCATAACGAAGAAAATGCTGTATTAATCATTACTCATCATAACCAAATCTTGCAAAAACTAAAACCAGACTATGTTCATGTGTTGATCAATGGCAAGATTGTTAAAACTGGTGATGCTTCTCTTGTACGTGAAATCGAAGAAAAAGGTTATGACGCATACAAAGCATTAGCATAGGAGGCATAATGGAAGAAAGAAAGAAAACCCAAGTTGCGGATATGGACCGTGGCGTCTATGATATAAAGAACGAATTTGAATATTCTTATATCTCTGATGCCGGTTTAACAGAAGATATTATCCGTGAGATTTGGTCTAATAAAAATGAACCAGAATGGATGCTCGATTTCCGTTTAAAGTCTTTGGAAATCTATAATCGCATGGGCATTCCGAATTGGATTCCTGATATCTCGGGCTTAGATATGGCAAATATTCATACATATGTTAAGCCTAAAGTAGATATGAAAGAAAACTGGGATGAAGTTCCAGAAGAAATTAAAAGTACTTTTGATCGCTTAGGTATTCCAGAAGCGGAAAAAACATCTCTAGCTGGTGTTGGTGCTCAATATGATTCTGAGGTTGTTTACCACAGTATTCAAGAAGATCTTGTTAAGCAAGGTGTTATCTATACTGATATCGAAACAGCATTACATGAACATGAAGAAATCGTAAAAAAATACTGGATGACATTAATTCCACCTACAGACCATAAATGGGCTGCCCTTCATGGTGCCGTTTGGTCTGGTGGTTCCTTCGTATACGTTCCTGCCGGTGTACAAGTAGAGATTCCATTGCAATCTTACTTCCGTTTGAATGCACCAGGTGCTGGTCAGTTCGAACATACGATGATTATCGTAGAAGAAGGGGCTAAATTGCACTTTATCGAAGGTTGTTCTGCTCCTAAGTATGATGTGTCTAACCTTCATGCAGGCGCTGTTGAACTGTTCGTTAAAGATAATGCTACATTGCGTTATTCTACAATTGAAAACTGGTCTAAAAACATGTACAACCTTAACACAAAACGTTGTGTAGTAGGTAAAAATGGTACAATTGAGTGGGTATCTGGTTCCTTTGGCTCCAAAGTTTCTTGTTTGTACCCAATGAGTATTCTCAACGGTGAAGGTGCACATGCTGAATTTACAGGTGTAACATTCGCAGGTGAAGGACAATTCCTCGATACAGGTTGTAAAGTGGTACATAATGCACCATATACAACAAGTAATGTAAACTCTAAATCCATTTCTAAATCCGGTGGCGCTGCAATTTATCGTGGCCTTTTGAAGATTGGCCCTAAAGCTGAACATTCCAAAGCAACAGTTTCTTGTGAATCCTTGATGCTTGATGCTGAGTCTCAATCTGATACAATTCCGGCTATTATCGTAGAAAATGACAATGTGGATTTAGGTCATGAAGCTAAAATCGGTCGTATTTCCGACGAAGCAATTTTCTATCTTATGACTCGTGGTATTAGCGAAGAAGAAGCTCGTGCGATGTTAGTTCGTGGTTTCGTAGAGCCAATCTCTAAAGAATTGCCACTTGAATATGCAGTAGAAATGAACAATCTAATCAATCTTGAATTAGAAGGTTCTATCGGTTAAGGAGGAATTATGAGCGAATTACTATTTAATGAACTCCCTAGACCGACATTCAGATGGTTGCGCGTTAATCATACTGTAAGCTCTCTAGCTGGAGAAGATACAGCGGTACAATCCATCGCTGTGGAAGCTAATAAAGATATACTTTCACCATTACCTGTTGGTACAGCATTACTAGATGGTAATTATGAAGGTGCTAATAAAGAAGCTGTTCATGTATTAGTTGAAAAAGCGGAAGGCTATGCTATCAATGTGCCTCCTAAGGCGAAAGAAGTTGTAGGCATCCGCATTGATGCTAATGCTCGTGTGGCAAACCGTTTCCAATTTATCGTTGGTGAAGGTGCTGAGCTAGAAGTACAATTCTATGTAACTGGTTCTGGCGATGCATTGACAAATGTTAGCTATTTAAACGAATACGATGTGAAAGAAGCTGGTAAGGTTGTAGTAAAAAAGGTAAATCTTTTGCCTGAACATGTACAACATATCGAGCATCGATACACTAAATTAGAAGAAAAAGCAGATGTAGAATACATCAATATTGAAATTGGTGGCAGTGAAAACATCTTGAATTACTATCATGATTTAGTAGGTCAAGAATCCCGTATGGTTCATGACATTGCTTATCTTGGTAATAAAGAGCAAAAATTTGATATTTCTATGGTTATGAGTCATGGTGGTAAAAAATCATTTAGTGATATTCATACCTTAGGTGCTCTTAGCGGCAATTCTAAAAAATCCTTTAGAGGGACCCTTGATTTCCTTAATGGAGCAACAGCTTCTGAAGGTGCGGAAGAAGATACTTGCTTATTGTTAGATCCAACTGTAAAATCTGTTTCGTTACCACTTTTATTGTGTAAAGAAGATAATGTAGTTGGTAATCATGCAGCAAGTGCAGGCCAAATTGATCATAATAAATTGTTCTATATCATGAGCCGTGGCTTTAGTGAGGTAGAGGCAAAACATATCATTGTTGAATCTATGATTCGACCTATTATTGATCGCATTGGTGATGAAACGATTGAAGAAGCAGCGTTAGCAGCTGTACGTAATAAAATTTAAAGAGGCGTTTTTATGAGACCAATTGCAGAAGCATACAAAGACTTTCCTATATTACATAAAGAGCATAATGGGCATCGTGTTATCTATTTAGATAGCGGTGCTACTGCTCAAATTCCACAGTCCGTAATTGACCGTGTTGTGGAACATATGACACAACGTAATGGTAACCCACATCGTGGTTCTCATATTTTAGCCATTGAAGCATCTGAAGACTATGAAAATGCGCGGGATCGCGTAGTTGAATTTATCAATGCTCGCGAACGAGAAGAGGTTATATTTACACGTAATAGTACGGAGTCAATGAACTTGATTGCCCACAGCTATGGCCTTCATAATGTGAAAAAAGGTGACAAGATTGTCATTACTGTTGCTGAACATCATGCGAATCTTGTAACATGGCAATATGTGGCAGAACAGACGGGGGCAACCTTAGAATACATGTATCTTGATGAACATGGGCACTTAAAAGATGGTGAAATCAATAAAATTGATGAAAAGACTAAAATTGTTGCTTTCGCTCATGTTAGTAACGTGCTTGGTATGGAATTCCCAGTAAAAGAATTAACTGAGAAGGCTCACTCTGTAAGTGCTATTGTTGTTCTAGACGGTGCTCAATCTACACCTCATAAAAAAATTGACGTACAAGCATTGGATTGCGATTTTTTCGTATTCTCTGGCCATAAAATGTGTGCATCTCAAGGGATTGGTGTACTATACGGTAAACGTGATTTATTAGAAACTATGCCTCCATTCCTATTGGGTGGCGATATGATTGAGTATGTAAAAGAGCAAACTGCTACATTCAATGAGCTTCCATATAAGTTTGAGGCAGGTACTCCAAATGCTGATGGTGCCGTTTCCTTGCATGCAGCTATTGACTATTTGGAATCCTTTGGAATGGATGCTATAGAAGCCTATGAAGAGGAGTTAGTAGCTTATATTCTTCCTAAGATTGTTGAATTGCCACATGTCCATGTTATTGGTTCTCAAAATCCTAAGGAAAAACATGGCGTTATTGCGTTCACTGTAGATGATGTACATCCTCATGACGTAGCTACAATTTTGGATTCTAAGGGAATCTGCGTTCGTTCCGGTCACCATTGTGCACAACCATTAGGTGCGTTCTACAATGTATCTGCATCTACTCGTTTAAGTATGTACTTATACACTCGCAAGGAAGATTTAGACGCATTCCTTGAAGTATTAAAGACTGTTCGTTCAGTAATGGGTTTTAAAGATTAGGAGAATTACCACTAATGGAAATGGATCAATTATATACGGAACTTATTTTGGAACATAACCAAGATAAACGTAATAAGCATGAATTATCTGAATTTACAAATTCTGAACATGGACATAACCCTAGTTGTGGTGATGATCTAACATTACAACTCAATGTAGTAGATGGTATCATTAAAGATGCTGCATATACAGGTTCTGGTTGTGCTATTAGCCAAGCATCTGCATCTATGATGATTGATATCATTAAAGGCAAATCTGTTGAAGAAGCGCTTCGTTTGGTAGAAATTTTCTTAGGTATGATTAAAAAAGAAATTACCGATGAAAATGAGTTAGAAGAATTGGAAGATGCTATGGCATTACAAAATATTTCTAATATGCCAGCACGTGTGAAATGTGCAGTTCTTGCATGGCATACATTGAAAGAGGCTTTAAAGAAATAATATGAAGAAAACGATATTATTTGATTTAGATGGAACCTTAACTGACTCTCAAGAAGGTATTCTTAAAAGCATTAAATTTGCATTGGAACATTTCGGTTATACTGTACCTGATGAAGAAACATTACAATTGTTCTTAGGACCACCATTGGTAGATGCTTTCCAAGAATATTGTGGTCTGACCTTTGAGCAAGCGGAAGAAACATACTTTAAATTCCGTGAACGTTATGGTACCATTGGTAAATTTGAAAATATTGTATATCCGAATATTGTAGACTTATTGGCTAAATGCAAAACTGAACAATATACTATAGCTGTAGCTACTGCAAAACCAGAACATTATGCTAAAGATATTCTTGATCACTTTGAATTGACACCATACTTTGATGTTATTGTTGGTGCTAATTACGAAGCGGGATTGTTACACAAAAAAGAAATTCTTGAAAAAGCTCTCACGCTATGTGGTAACCCATTAACTGATGAAAATGGTCGTCGATTGACATTCATGGTTGGAGATCGTAAGTACGATGTAGAAGCAGCTAATGAACTTGGCTGTATCTCCATCGGTGTTACCTATGGTTACGGTACAGAATCTGAGTTAAAAGAAGCGGATGCTGAATATATCTGTGATGATGTTGATGAAATTGCTGATGTTCTCAATCTTGAAGAAATGATGGTTCGTAGATAAGCTATATAAATAGAATTACATATCAACCCAAATAAAAAGCTAGAGGAACTCCTCTAGCTTTTTTGCATTTTCATTTTATGTTATTTTTTTAGGCCACTCTTTTTAGCTAATGTTTTGATAACCTTAGCACTTTGTTTTTTCAACTTCCCTCCTGTTTGTTTGAGTTGGATGCGTGTACGAGAAACACGACCACGTGTAGTAATCTTAGTTTTGCGACGTGGCTTCATATCACGTTCGTTACCAAAGTCGCCACGTTGCACACTTGTTGCCTTTACTTTTTCAGCTCTAAAAGATTTACGTAAGGCTTTCATAATTAATGTAAGCGGTAATGTTTGCTCGAAGGAATACAAATCAACTGCTACATAACCAAGTGCAGGATATGTGTGCAATGTAAAGTGAAAACCTGGTGCGACAGAAAGGAGGGCGATTTCCTCGTCCATAACCTGACAACTGATTTCATCTACATCAAGTTCAGCTAAGTCAAATGCGGTTGCTACACTTTCCTGTACAGCTGTAGCGGATGAAATTGCGTCTTCATCGCAGGAATATAAATCAATTAACAGTTCTTGTCCTAATGCTTCTGCCATAACAACACCTTCCTTCAGAAAATAATATCTCATTTATTATACATAGATTTAAGCATTAAGTCCAATTATATGAGAATACATTAAAAGTCAAACGTTATTTTTATGAAATTTGACTTTTATGTTGACTAAGGTCAAAAAGTCAAATATAATAAAGTTATGCTAAAGAACAAATAGTCAAAACTATAGTAAATAAACTTTAAAGGGGTGTTTTTTATGAGTATGATAGCTGATAAAATAGAAAAATTTATATTAGACCGTATGCGTGAAGAACAAGAAAAGCTAATTTTAAAGCGTAATGAATTGGCTGATGAATTAGATTGTGCGCCATCCCAAATTAGTTACGTGTTAAGTACGCGTTTTTCTAATGAGCGCGGTTTTGATGTTGAGTCAAGACGTGGCTTGGGTGGATATATTCGAATCAAAAAAATTAACCCAGAAAGTTCAGATTCTTTACCTGCTGTTACAACTTATCGGATTTATGAAGGTCCAAATACGGTAGAACGATTAATTGATATGCGAGATGTAGATCAATCATTATTTCAATTATTACAATCTGAAAAGATTACCCGTCGTGAAGCTCAATTGATGCATAATTCTTTTGCTACATTAATTGAAAATGTAGACGTAGAAGAACGTAATGATGCTGTTCGTCAATTATATGCATCAATGGTGGACACTTTACGGAAGGAGTGATGATTTGTGTTATGTGATCATTGCCATAAAAATGAAGCTACTATCCATATGACTAATATCATAAATAATCAAAAGACTGAGCAACATCTTTGCAGTGCTTGTGCCACCGAGTTACAACAAGCTGGGAAATTATCTCCTTATAGTTCTTTTATGAATGATATGTGGGATAATAACTTTTTTACTAATGATTTTTTTAAGAATATGGTGTATCCAGATAACTTATTAAAAGCTCATCAATCTAAGAGATGCCCTCAGTGTGGTATTACTTATGATGAATTCAATCGGGTAGGTAAGTTTGGCTGTGGTCAATGTTATGAGACTTTTAATAGTGAAATAAATCCATTATTAGAACGAATACAAGGTAGTTCTGAGTATGAAGGGGCTATACCTAGTCGTGGTACTAATGTATTTAAAGCAAAGTATGAAGTAAAGCAATTGCGCCGTCAATTAGATACAGCTATTCAAGCTGAAAACTTTGAAGAAGCCGCAATTTTGAGAGATAAAATTAAAAATCTAGAAGTTATCATCGATGGTGATAATGAATAGGAGGTTCTTATGTTAGATACTATATTGGACTCTCCGCTAAGTCAGTGGCTGTGTCAGGATACAGAGGCGACAGACCACATTGTAATTTCAAGTCGTATACGATTGGCGAGAAATTTTGATGATATATTGTTTACGAATCGTGAAGATACAGTTTCCTTAGAAAAAGTGAATACAATCTCTCGAGGCCTATTGCCAATATTAAAAAAGGCTGATGAGCATCAATATACAAATATTAGCCTTGAGCAATTAAGTCAACGTGAACGTGCTGTCTTAGTTGAAAAACATTTAATGAGTCCTGCTTTAGAGGAAAAATTACTGTATCGTAATTTGATCGTATCTGATGATGCTTCTATCGCAATTATGGTAAATGAAGAAGATCATTTACGTATTCAATCTATGGCTCCAGGACTTAAATTGCAACAAGCTTATAATCATGCAGTTCAAATTGATAAAGCTATCGAAGCAAAATACCCTTATGCCTTTGATGAGCGATTTGGTTATTTAACTGCTTGCCCCACTAATGTGGGTACAGGTTTACGGGCCTCTGTTATGTTACACTTACCCGCATTGACGTTATCTGGTCGTATTACGAGACTCATTCGTAACATAATACAATTAGGTTACTCTGTACGAGGGTTGTATGGGGAAGGTTCCGAAGCTTTAGGTTGTATTTACCAGATTTCTAATCAACGAACGATGGGTATTAGTGAAGAAGCAACTATTGAGCAATTGATTAAAATCGTAGAAGGAATTATTGCAGAAGAACGAAAGTCTCGGCAATCTTTATTACACAATGATAAAGAAGGTTTGGAAGATATACTTTGGCGATCCTATGGAGTTTTACAATATGCACGACGTGTAAGCGGTAAAGAGGCACTTAGTAAGATTAGTGATATTCAATTAGGTGTAGATTTAGAAATATTACCATTCTGGGGGAAAGATACTTTTAATGAGCTTGTTGCTATAACTAGACCAAACTTCCTCTCTAAATACTTAGGTAGTGAAAATTTGACAGATACCGATCGCGACAGCTATCGTGCAAAGGTGATACGTCAAAAAATTTCAAATTAATATAAGTACATAAATAATTAATGCATGATTATTTATTTTGTATAGATTGATTTATATAATTTTCTTAGTTTACTGTTAAGAGATTTGTAAAAAATAGTAAATATTAATACTAGATAGCATAATAGATTAATAGAGTTTAATAATATTTTTGATATTCCAATGGTTATTTCACCATTGTTTACATATATTTGAAAAGAAATAATTACAATTTACATAGATAGATGAGGTGATATTATGATGCAACGGTTTACAGACGATGCACAGCGCGTTCTTTCGTTAGCTCAAGAGGCTGCTTTGGAGTTAGGACATGACTATGTCGGTACTGAACACGTACTCATAGGCCTTACAAAGGTTAAAAATGGTGTAGCAGCTAAAGCTTTAGAAGAGCTTGGCCTTGTTACAGAAGATATTTTTGAAGCTGTAGAAGAACATGTAGGACGTGGTAATAAAAAGGCAACGTCAATATATATGACACCTCGCGTTAAGCATGTGCTTGAGCTTGCCATTCAAGTAGCAAATCACATGAATCACAACTACGTTGGTACTGAGCATATTCTATTGGGCCTACTTAGCGATGGTAGCGGTGTTGCTGTTGCTATTCTACGAGCTATGAATATACGTAGTAATGACGTAGTAGGAGCAATTCGTAGTATTCTTGGCTCGAATAAAGGTAGCAATAATGGTGGTCAAGAGGGAATAAATAGCAATAATGATTTAGGTGAGCTGTCAGATTTTGCAACTGACCTTAATGAGTCTGCTAAACAAGGTAAGATTGATCCTGTAATTGGCCGCGATACGGAGATTCAACGAGTCATTCAAATTCTCAGCCGTAGAACTAAAAATAATCCTGTTCTTATTGGTGAACCAGGTGTAGGTAAAACAGCTATTGCCGAAGGCTTGGCACAGCGTATTGTGACTGGTAATGTACCGGAGATTTTACGTAATAAACGCATTATTTCTCTTAGTATTGGTTCTATGTTAGCGGGTGCCAAGTACCGTGGTGAATTTGAAGAACGGTTGAAAAAAGCCATTGATGAAGTACAACAACATGATGATATGATTATCTTTATAGATGAAATTCATACATTGGTTGGGGCAGGTGCTACTGAAGGCGCTATGGATGCAGCTAATATCTTAAAGCCTGCTTTGGCACGAGGTGAATTCCAAGTTATCGGTGCCACAACACTTGATGAATATAAGAAACATATAGAAAAAGATGCTGCTTTAGAGCGTCGTTTTCAACCCGTTCAAGTAGGAGAGCCTAACGAAGAGGATGCTCTTGAAATTTTAAAGGGATTAAGAGATCGGTATGAAGCTTTCCATAAGGCTAAGATTACAGATGAGGCATTAACAGCAGCTGTGTCTTTATCTAGCCGATATATTACAGATCGATTCTTACCTGATAAGGCTATCGATGTAGTCGATGAAGCTGCATCTAAGGTTCGTATGAAAGTATTTTCTGCCGCACCTGATGTTAAAGCATTAGAGGATCGCCTCAATACAGTTAAGAAAGAAAAAGAAGCGGCTGTTACGTCTCAAGATTTTGAAAAGGCTGCAAAGCTTCGCGATGAAGAACAATCACTATTAAAAGAAATTGGTGATAAAAAATCTATCGCTAAAGAAAAAAGCGATCAAAAGTTAATAGTAACAGAGGAAGACATAGCTGCTGTAGTAGCGCAATGGACAGGCATTCCAGTGGCTAAAATTGCAGAAGAAGAGTCTGCAACCTTACTACATTTGGAAGAAGAACTTCATAAACGTGTAGTAGGTCAAGATGAGGCTGTTACTGCTGTAGCTAAAGCTGTACGCCGTGCAAGGGCTGGATTAAAAGACCCAAAACGGCCTATTGGTTCATTCTTGTTCCTTGGGCCAACTGGTGTAGGGAAAACTGAGCTAGCAAGAGCGCTTGCATCCTCCTTGTTCGGCGATGAATCTGCTATAATTCGACTTGATATGTCTGAATATATGGAAAAACATACTGTGTCTCGCTTAGTCGGTGCCCCTCCAGGTTACGTAGGCTATGAAGAAGGTGGCCAATTAACAGATGCGGTACGTCGCAAACCATATAGCGTTATCCTCCTCGATGAAGTGGAAAAGGCACATGCAGATTTCTTTAATATTTTGTTACAAGTTCTTGATGATGGTCGTCTTACTGATAGTCAAGGAAGAACTGTAGATTTCAGAAATACAGTTATTATTATGACAAGTAACTTAGGTGCTAAAGCTTTACATAAAAACTCTCCAGAACTTGGTTTCTTAGCGGCTAAAAAATCTGATTTCAATGTAGATGAAAATAAAAAAATTGAGTTTAAAGAGGCTAAGAAGTCAGTAATGGATGCGGTGAAACGTCATTTTAGACCTGAGTTTTTAAACCGTATTGATGAAATGATTGTATTCCATCCATTAACAGGAGAGGACTTAAAAGAAATTGTAACCATTTTAATGAGTGATGTCACAAAACGCCTTGGAGAACGTGATTTACAATTAGAAATAACTCCTGAGGCTATGAAATTTCTCGTTAAGGAGGGCTCTGATTTCACAATGGGGGCTCGACCATTAAAACGTGCTATTCAACGTTTAATTGAGGACCCAGTGTCGGATCTTATTTTGAAAGGAGATGCAAAAGAAGGCAAAATTATTAAAGCAGATGCAAAGGATAATGATCTTGTTGTATCAATATGATAAAAATACAAATTATACAGTTGATGACTACCTTTCATATAAAAAATATAAGTTAAATGGTATACTATAGAATGATGATAGTTAACCATGTAGTAAAATTATGCATAAAAGGTCATGAATGGTTATCATTCATGGCCTTTCTTTTTAAAAGTTTTGAGGTATTATGGCAAAAGCAAAATCAGTATTCTTTTGTCAAAATTGTGGGGCTGAATCCTCTAAATGGATGGGCCGTTGTCCACAATGTGGAGAATGGAATACATTAGTTGAAGAAATAATTAAAGAAACTAAACATAGTCGAACACCTTCTCGAGGTGTTGGAAATCAAACGGCGAAGCCTACTGCCTTGCCAGATATCGAAATCTCTTCTATTGCACGCGTATCTACAACCTTTGGTGAAATTGACCGTGTATTAGGTGGGGGTATAGTGCCGGGTGCTCTAATGCTTTTAGGTGGTGATCCTGGTATTGGTAAATCTACTCTGTTACTACAGGTTTCTCAGAAAGTAGCCGATACAGTAGGAGCAGTTCTTTATGCATCTGGTGAAGAGTCTCAGTTACAACTTAAACTTCGAGCAGAACGACTGCATATTAATACTGAACGGTTACAAGTTATTGCAGATACTGATCTAGATCATATATTGGAGCAAGCTGAAGCAATGACTCCTTCCTTACTAGTCATTGACTCTATACAAACTATGTATACTGGAGATATAGATGCTGCGCCAGGCAGTGTTAGTCAAGTTCGTGAATGCACATCTCGCCTACTTCGCTTCTGTAAAGAACGAAATATACCTACTGTAATCATTGGTCATGTAACAAAGGAAGGCAACATTGCAGGGCCTCGTATGTTAGAGCATATGGTAGATGTAGTGCTTTACTTTGAAGGGGAGCGTTCCTATCAATTCCGTATATTACGGTCTATTAAAAACCGTTTTGGATCTACATCAGAAACAGGCATTTTTGCCATGGTAGAGGAAGGGTTACAGGAATTGTCCAATCCGTCTGCTTCTCTTTTAGCCGAGCGTTCCGATGAAGAAAGCGGCAGTGCCGTCATGATTTACCTTGAAGGGGTTCGTCCCATCTTAGTAGAGGTACAAAGCTTGGTAGTTACTACGGCCTTTGGTATGCCACGACGCACGGCGATAGGTTACGATCTCAATCGATTAATCGTATTATTGGCTGTTTTAGAAAAACGCTGTGGCTTTACATTAGGTAATAAAGATGTATATGTAAATGTTATCGGTGGTCTCAAGGTAAATGAACCGGCTTGTGATTTATCTATGGCGGTTGCTATAGTATCAAACTTAAAAAATCGTATCGTGCCAACAGATATGGTTATCTTAGGTGAAGTAGGCTTAACTGGTAATGTTCGCAGTATTCCTCGCATTGAACAGCGTATTAATGAAGCTAAGAAATTAGGTTTTAAAAAGTTTATTATTCCTGAAAGCAACTATAAACAAATCAAGGATAATGATAGTTCTATCAAAATTAAAGGTGTCAAATCTATACAAGAGGCGATGCAACTCGTATTTTCATAATTAGGAGGTGATTTCATGATTTATCGGATTTTACGCTATGTAATAGCCATTTTAGTAGGTACAGCAGCCTACGTGGGAATGGATAGCTTAGCACCTATTATTGACCCGTATTTGGTTTCTCAATTTGAATCTTTTGGGGACATGTCATTAACAATTGCACGCATTGCAGTATTAATCGTAGGTACTCTATTAGGCCTTGTTATTGGTTATCTGATTTCATCATTTATTTTGAAACAAGGTTTAGTAATTGCTAAAAGATTAGAGCGTATTCTTACTCATATTCCAAATCAAGAATTGATTGCAGGCACCATCGGTTTATTATTCGGCCTTATTATTGCAAATCTAATTGGTGTTGCATTCAATCAAGTACCTATTATAGGACCTTATATTCCTATAATTTTGAGTGCTATTTTTGGATATAGTGGACTTAAAATCATGGCTCGTAAAGGCCCCGAAATGTATAATAATTACGTACAACAATGGGGAGGAGATAGCACTAAAAAAACAAGTCGTTTTAAAATGTTTTCAACTCATAAATTAGATAAATCCTCTAGTACGCCAAAATTACTAGATACTTCAGTTATCATTGATGGTCGTATCAAAGAACTATGTGCTACGGGTTTTATTGAAGGTCCTCTTATGGTGCCACTATTTGTATTAAATGAGTTACAGGTAATTTCTGACTCTGCGGATGCTACGAAACGCAACCGTGGTCGACGTGGCCTTGATATTTTGAAGGATATGCAAGATGCCAATAAGGTTGCTATAGAGGTCGTTGAAGATGATTATGATGATCTTGTAGAGGTTGATTCAAAACTTATGCGACTTGCTTTAGATAAGCAATGGAAGTTGATGACAAATGACTTTAACTTGAATAAGGTGGCTCGTGTACAAGGTATAGAAGTACTTAACCTCAATGAATTGGCAAATGTATTAAAACCTGCTCTAATCGCTGGAGAATGGATTCGCGTTCAAATCATGAAAGAAGGTAAGGAAGTACACCAAGGTGTGGCTTATCTCGATGATGGCACGATGATTGTCGTAGAGGATGGTAAGCCTTATGTTGGTCAAAATGTAGAGGTTATGGTTACATCTATATTACAAACGAGTGCTGGTCGTATGATCTTTGCTCGTGTAGATGGAGGACAAAATGGGCAAGGCAATTAGTTGTATCGTTCTCGCTGCAGGTGCTGGTCGCCGTATGGGATACAAAGAAAATAAGATATTTATTCCTTTAGGAGGATATTCTATTATTCAACGTACCATACAGAATGTAGAAAAGATTGAAGGTTTAAAAGAAATTATTCTTGTTGTAGCTGAAGGCGAACAAGAATATATGTCTAACCATATTCAAGGGTTGGATTTGCATATTCCTGTAAAGATAGTACTTGGTGGAAGAGAACGTCAACATTCTGTGGCATATGGACTCAAAGCTGTATCAGAAGATAGTAATATTGTGCTGGTTCATGATGGAGCGCGTCCATTAGCATCTAGGGAACTGTTTGATGCTGTTGTTAGGGCTGCAATAGAATATGGAGCTGCTACTGTAGGTGTCCCTGCTACGGATACGATTAAACGGGTTAATACAGAGCATACTGTAATAGAAACATTAAAACGCAGTGAATTATACCAAATTCAAACGCCACAAGGCTTTCAAAAAGAACTATTTAAAGCGGCCCATCAAAAGGCTCATGATAAAAAATATTTAGGCACTGATGATGTGTCCCTCGTTGAGTATTTAGGGCAGCCTGTACATATAGTAGATGGAGATTACTGTAATATTAAAGTGACTACACCTAATGATATTGTTGTAGCAAAACGATATTTAGGAATTGAGGATAAGTGTATGCGCGTTGGATTTGGTTATGATATTCATCAATTAAAAGCAGGTCGTCCTTGTATCTTAGGTGGTGTTCAAATCGAATCTGACCTTGGCCCTGATGGCCATTCCGATGCGGATGTTCTCATCCATGCCTTGATGGATGCCCTGTTGGGAGCTGCAGGTTTACGGGATATTGGATACTATTTTCCGCCTGAAGATGACCAGTATAAAGGGATTTCTAGTATGCTTTTACTAGAAAAAGTAAATTTCTTATTGAAAGAACGTGGGTTACAAGCCTATAATATTGATATTATGGTTATTTCTGAGACACCTAAATTAAAACCTCATATTGATATGATGAAGGCTAATTTACAGTCTATTTTAGAGATATCATTAGATCGCATTAGTATTAAAGCGACAACAAATGAAATGCTCGGGGCTATTGGACGCCGCGAAGGCATTGCTGCACAAGCTGTCGTTTCTGTATATGAAGGAGAGATTTAATCATGAGTTCCATGAAAGTTCGTTTTGCTCCAAGCCCTACGGGTCCATTCCATATTGGTGGTGCTCGTTCTGCTTTATTTAACTGGTTATTAGCACGTAAGGAAAAAGGCACATTTGTATTGCGCATTGAAGATACAGATTTAGCTCGTTCTACACGTGAAAGTGAAGAGAATATTAAAGCTTCCTTACAATGGCTTGGCATGAACTGGGATGAAGGCATTGATGTAGGTGGTAATAATGGTCCTTACCGTCAAACAGAACGTCTTGATTTATATAAAGAAGTAACACAACGCTTATTGGATGAAGGTAAAGCTTATGAGTGTTACTGCACACCTGAAGAGTTAGATGCGGTGCGTCAAGATCAAATGGATCGTGGGGAAACACCAAAATACAACGGTCATTGTGAACACTTAGATGAAGAGACAAAGGCTAAATACATTGCTGAAGGTCGTAAACCTACAATTCGTTTGCGTGTACCGTTGAATAAAACTTACGCTTTTGATGATATGGTACGTGGGCATGTATCCTTTGAATCTAATGGCGTTGGTGATTTTGTAATTGTAAAATCTGATGGCATTCCTGTATATAACTTTGCTGTAGTAATGGACGATCATATGATGGGGATTACTCACGTTATTCGTGCAGAGGAACATTTATCCAATACACCTCGTCAAATGGCTATTTATGAAGCTTTAGGTTGGGAGGTCCCTAAGTTTGGTCATATTTCTTTGATTCTTGGTAAAGATTACAAGAAAATGTCCAAACGTCATGGTGCTACCTCTGTTGAACAATATAAACAATTAGGCTACTTGCCAGAAGCACTTGTAAACTTCTTGGCACTTCTTGGTTGGGCTCCTGAAGGTGAAGAAGAATTCTTCACACAAGATGAATTAATTCAGGCTTTCTCTATGGATCGGGTAGCGAAAAATCCTGCTGTGTTTGATATTGATAAATTGAACCATATAAATTTCCACTACATGAAGAATTTGAGCGATGAAGAATTATTCCACCTTTGTTTGCCGCATTTGAAAGAGGTTGGTTTAGCTCCAGATAGCTTGAATCAAGCTGATATTGATTGGTTGACATTATTATGCTCTACATTCCGTGATCATATTAGCTATGGTGCTCAAATCAAAGATCATGTAGGCTTGTTTATGGGCGAAACAGTATTCCTTGAAGAGGGGCATGAAGAAGAATTGTGTGCTGTATTGAATGAAGAAACAGCTTCAACAGTTCTCGGCGCTTTCCGGAATGCATTGGCTGAACTTGATGAAATTACACCTGAAGTTGTAAAAGCAACAATCAAGGCCGTAATGAAAGAAACCTCTTTAAAAGGTAAATTCGTATTTATGCCAATTCGTGTAGCTTTAACAGGTCAAATGCATGGTCCAGATTTGAATAATATTGTCACATTACTTGGTAAAGAAAAGTGCTTACATCGTTTAGATAATGTAGGTGCATTAACAAAATAAATTTGATCAATTAATCAAAGGAGTTCACGTAACAGGTGTTATGTGAACTCCTTTTGTATGTGTTGTTAATATTCTATAGAAATGCTATAATAATCGGCGTATTAAATTTTGATTTATTATGAAAGCGAGTGTTTTTATGAGTGTTATTCGTTCTATTAATCACTTATTCAATAGTTATCTATCCTGGATAGTACTATTGATGGCTGTTTTAGCATATATGCTACCTGCAGTATTTTCTTGGATGACTCCTTATATTGCTTACATGCTACAGTTTGTTATGTTTGCGATGGGGTTAACATTAACGGCTCAAGTCTTTATTGATGTATTTAAGCAACCAATGAAGGTTATTCTCGTATCCGTAATCCAATTCTTATGGATGCCATTGGCAGGTTTCTTAGTAGCCTTAGCATTTAATTTTCCTCCAGAAGTTGGGATTGGTTTTATCTTGTTGGGTGCATGTCCTGGTGGTACTGCTTCTAATGTAATGACCTTCCTTGCAAATGGTAATGTTCCCTTATCCGTATCAGCAACAACTGTATCCACATTATTGGCACCTATTTTAACGCCTTTATTTGTCGTATTATATGCTGGTGCAACATCTTCTATTGAAATTCAATTTATGCCAATGTTTATATCCATTGTAAAAATTGTGTTAGTACCAATTATTTTGGGGATTGTATTGAATTACTTTATTGGCGCAAAAATTGAACCTGTAAAATCTGTATGTCCAACCATTGCAGCTATCGCGGTATTGCTTATCTTGGCAGCTGTAACTGCAGTTAACCAAAAGCAAATTGCCGAAACCGGTTTCATTATTTTTGTAGCGTGTTTAGTACAAAATTTGAGTGGTTATGTTGTGACATACTTGGTATGTAAAGCCCTCAGTATTGATGTGTCTTCTCGTCGTGCTATGCAAATCGAAGTGGCTATGCAAAATTCTGCATTATCCGTATCTTTAGCACTAAAACACTTTACACCACAAGCTGCGGTAGCAGGTGCAGTATTCTCCATCATTCATAACTTTACAGGATCTATCTTTGCTGGAATTTGCCGTAAACATGATGATCAAGAAAAATTGGAAAATGCTTAATATTAATTGATTTGATGTAATGACATTATTATTACTTGTGTGCTATAAAAGCTATTGTTATGAATGATAATAGTAATTTAATATTCTGATTATATATCCTCATCTTTCAAATTAAGCTATTTAAAATACCTATGTATGATATGTGAATAGCTGCTTATGAAAGATGGGGATTTTTCTTGTAAATATTGACATTCTATAGCTTTATTGGTAAAATATTTTTATATATAAATATAGATTATTTTAATAGCTGAGACTGAAAGAAGTACTCTACAACTAACTTTTTAGCGAGAACCGATGGTGGGAGGGTTCATGGATAGGTAGACGAAATGCATTCACGAGCTGACACTCCGATTATAGGTAGGTTTGTCCGGTGACGCGCCGTTATGCGATGAGTGGGTACCACTGCTGGTGCCTAACAGAGTGGAACCGCGGACCATCGTCTCTGTATGAGATGAGAGGTCTTTTTTATTTTACAAAAATGGAGGCATCGGTAACGATGAGAGAAATTACTATTTATAATACTATGACGCGCCAAAAAGAGGTTTTTAATCCTGTAACACCAGGTGAGGCGAAAATGTACGTATGTGGTGTCACACCATACAATCATCCTCATATTGGCAATGCTCGTCCTTTCGTGACTTGGGATGTAATTCGTCGCTATATGAAACATGTAGGCTATAAAGTAACCTATGTACAAAACTTTACTGATGTGGATGATAAAATCATCAACACTTCTAATGGTGAAGGCGTCTCTTGGGATACCATTGCAAATCGTTATATTGATAGTTATTTTGAAGTAATGGATGCATTAGGTGTACAACGGGCTGATATGTATCCACGTGTATCTACGCATATTGATGATATCATTGCTATGATTAAAACATTGATTGACAAGGGCTACGCCTATGAACTCGATGGCGATGTATATTATAGTGTGGAGAAATTTGAACATTACGGTGAGTTATCTGGTCGTACATTAGACGATATGGAGGCAGGCGCACGTATTGAAGTAGATGGTCGTAAGAAGAATCCTATGGACTTTGCTTTGTGGAAAGCAGCAAAACCTGGTGAACCTTATTGGGAAAGCCCATGGGGGAATGGTCGTCCAGGCTGGCACATTGAATGTTCTGCTATGAGCCAAAAATATTTAGGCACAGAATTTGACTTCCACGGTGGTGGTAGCGATTTGATTTTCCCTCATCATGAAAATGAAATTGCTCAATCAGAAGGTTGCTCTGGTCAACATCCAGCAGTGCGCTACTGGTTGCACAATGGTTTTATCACTATTAACTCTGAAAAAATGTCTAAGTCCTTGAATAATTTCTTCTTGGTAAAAGATATTTTAGAACAATATAGTCCTGATGCATTGCGTTATTTCTTATTGAGCACGCATTACCGTAGCCCATTAGATTTCTCTGATGAGCGTCTAGAAGAAGCTAATAAATCTTTGGAACGGTTAAGCACAGCTATTGAAAACCTTCTTTACCTTGAAAAATGTGAGCCAGGCTCATGTGATGAAGCTCAACGCTTATTAGAAAAAGCGAAAGCATACGAAGAAGAATTTGAGGATGCTATGAGTGATGACTTCAACACGGCTTTAGCAACATCTAGTATGTTCGGTCTTGCAAAAGAAATTAATATCTACTATCAAGCTGTAACAAGTAGAGAAGGCGTTGTTTGCCAAGAGGCAATTGCTGAAGTGAAACGAATATTCAAATTTATGACAGATGTTATTGGTGTTCTCGAAAAAGCTTGGGAAGGCAACACGGGCGCCAATGCTGCTGAATACGAAGAATTAATGCAAGTTATTCTTTCTGTACGTCAAGCTTGTCGCGAACAGAAACAATGGGCATTAGCTGATTGTATCCGCGATCGATTAGCTGAGATTGGTATTACCATTGAGGACTCTCCTCAAGGTGCACGGTGGAAAAAACGTGAAGTTTAAACAATTTCAATTCTTAAAGAATGAAGCGATAAAAAAACTAACGGCTCTTGAAGAAGAGCCGCTTCGTTTGCGCAAACGAACAATAGAGGAGTGCTTAAGTGCTGATGCAGTTATGCTAGCATATATCGGTGATGCAGTATACTCCATGTATGTGCGTGAACGCGTGGTACAAATGAATATTACAAAAGTACAGATTTTACATACTATCGTTACTGAATTTATTTGCGCTAAATCACAGGCGAAAGTATTGCTAGAAATAGAAAATACTTTCACAGAAGAGGAACAAGCTATTGCACGCCGTGCTAGAAATAGTAATGTAAACGTGCCTAAAAGTAGTACTGTTCAAGAATATCGCAGTAGTACGGCCTTTGAAGCAGTACTAGGATTTCTTTATGAAACGCGCCAAGAAGACCGCTTACAGCATATCTTGGGGCAAGCCTTTTCTATAACTTTACGAGGTATGTAGTATGGATAATTATATTGTAGGTCGCAATGCGGTTAAAGAAGCCCTTAAAAGTGGCCGTTCTATTCAACGTATTCTGGTCAGTGAAGATAAGGTAAAAACAGGGTTAGCTGATATTGTAGGTCTTGCTAAATCTCAAGGAATTGAAGTTAGACCAACACCTATAAAACAAATGAATAAGTACGATTTGGAAGTACCTCATCAAGGTGTTATAGCTCTTGTATCGGCCGTTCAATTTAAGGAGTTGGGTGAGGTATTACAAGAAACGACTCATGAGGTTCCTTTGTTGATCTTAACGGATGGTGTTGAAGATCCACATAATATGGGAGCCATCATTCGTACAGCTGAATGTGTGGGAGCGACGGCTGTACTTATTCCTAAACGACATAATGCGCCCATTAATGCTACTGTTGCGAAGACCTCTGCTGGTGCTATTGAACAAATTCCACTTGTACAAGTTGGCAATGTAGCACAAACCATAAAACAACTTCAAAAACAAGGGTTTTGGGTGATGGGAGCCCACATGGAAGGTGACCGCACTTTGTACGAGGCTGACATGACAATTCCAACCGTTATCGTCATTGGTAATGAAGGTAAGGGGATTAGTCGCGTTGTAAAAGAAGCTTGTGATTTCCTTGTAACAATTCCTATGTATGGAAATTTGAATTCTTTGAATGCATCTGTTGCAGCTGCAGTTCTTATGTATGAGGCGGTACGTCAACGCCAGGCGAAATAATCATGCTAAAAGATATCTTAATTGTAGACGGCTATAATGTTATTTTTGCTTGGACTCATTTGAAGAAATTGGCTCATGAGTCCTTAGAACATGCGAGGATGGAGCTTCGAGATAGATTGTTGAACTATGGTAAATTTAAGGGTTACGAAGTAATCCTTGTATTTGATGGTAAGTATACAAAATCTGGAGGCTCCATTGAATCCATTACAAGTGGATTTATCGAAGTGTATACTGAGGATGGAGAAACGGCGGATTCCTTTATTGAACGAGAGGTATTTTTACGTAAAGGTAAATATACTAATGTATATGTTGTGACCTCCGATGGAGCAGAGCAAAATCAAATTCTAGGCTCTGGCGGGTTGCGTATTCCTGCTCGTGAGTTGCAAAATATGATTCGTATAGCTAAGGAAGAAGAACGACTTCAATATGCTCATGAACATAGACGTGATCAATTTTCAGTGCGTCGTAATGAAGTGGGAGGTTTATTATCTCCTGAAGTTGCTGAAAAGCTTGAGAAATTGCGTCGAGGTCATTGATAGTTGAAAATCATATACCGTTCCAGTATAATAAATATATTGGTTTTTCTCGCTCAATTGTAAGGAGGAGCTTATGAAAATGATTCATACACGCAAGTCCGATTACAATTTCAAGGAAATGACCGATGAGCAAGTTGTGGTCATAGCTCAGGAAGAGCAAAATGAGTTTGCAATCGATTATATTGTTAATAAATATAAGAACTTTGTAAGAGCTAAGGCTCGCTCCTATTTTTTGGTAGGTGCCGACCGAGAGGATATCATCCAAGAAGGGATGATTGGACTCTATAAGGCAACGCGAGATTTTAAACATGATAAATTAGCGTCTTTTAGAGCCTTTGCGGAACTTTGTATAACTAGACAAATTATTACAGCTATTAAATCGGCTACAAGACAAAAACATGCGCCTTTGAACTCCTATATATCCTTAAATAAACCGGTGTATACAGAGGACTCTGAGCGTACATTGATTGAAATGCTATCTTCAACAAAGATTACAAATCCTGAAGACCTCATTATCAGTCAAGAGGAACTAGATGATATTGAGCGCAATATTGGTCATATTTTAAGTGATCTCGAATGGGAAGTCTTGGAAGGATACCTTGATGGACGTTCCTATCAAGAAATGGCTGAGGTCACAGATCGTAGTGTTAAATCTATTGATAATGCACTACAAAGGGTAAAACGTAAATTAGAGAAGTATTTAGAACATCGTGTATTGAGCTCGCATCGAGCATCACAGGAAGGATGACAGTCGTGACAAATTTCTTAATGATTGTAGAAGTAATCGTATCTATTTTATTAATTGTAGTAGTTGTTGCACAAAATAGCAAAAATGCAGGCATGGGCGGTGCTGTTTCTGGTGCGGCAGACTCTTCTTTTGGTGGTAAGCAACGCGGTTTAGATGCTTTCTTATCTAAATGTACGATTATATTGGGGATTATCTTTGCTGTGTTGAGCTTAGTATTAGGGGCAATGATTAATCAATTCTAATGATGAAAGCCTGCTTTGCAGGCTTTTTCTTTTTTCATCCTAATAAGGGGGTGCAGACTTGAAGAAGAAGGTATTGGACTTTTATAAATCTATACAACCACATGCATACCATATTGAGGATGCAGCAATGGATAATCGTATTCGAGGTGGCAAAGATCTTGAAATATTTATTCGATCTGCGAAAATGCTCGCCCGTGAAGGCATATTAACTTCATCTCGATCAGATGTATACCGATATGAAGATCAACAGCATGAAGAATATGAAGGTATCTACAAAGGATATCGTAAATCTTATGGATTTGTTATTATGCTGGATGATGAAGATATTTATGTAGCAGAACAAAATAAAGGAACTGCTATGCATAATGATAAGGTACGTGTTCGCATTGTACCATCAGATTATACAAAGCATAAACGTGAAGGCATCATCGTTGATGTTATTGAGCGTGCTAATGAAACCATAGTTGGTACTTACGACAGACAACAACACTTTGGCTTTGTTGTACCAGATGATGAACGTATTGGAACAGATATTTTTGTAGATTTAAAAGATACTTTAGATGCTCGGAGTGGAGCTAAGGTACTAGTAAAAATTACAAAATGGCCTGAAGGCAATAAAAAACCTGAAGGGATTATTACAGAAATTCTAGGTTATAAGGGGGATGTAGGCCTAGATATTAACTGTATTATGGCTAATCATAAGATTCCTTTTGCATTCCCTAAAGAGGTAATTGAGGCAAGTGAGAAGATAGATACTATTGTTCATGAAGATCCGAAGCGGTGGGATCTTAGAGACTTACAAATGGTAACTATCGATGGAGAAGATGCAAAAGATCTTGACGATGCTGTAAGTGGTCGTAAATTACCAAATGGTAATTATGAGCTAGGTGTACACATTGCGGATGTTAGTCATTATGTTACTTCAGGCCAGCCTATTGATAATGAAGCATACAAGCGGGGGACTTCAGTTTACTTAGTGGACCGCGTAGTACCAATGTTACCAGAGGTATTATCGAATGGTATTTGTAGTTTAAATGCACATGAGGACCGCTATGCTATGACGTGCATGATGGAGATTGATGATTCGGGTACAGTTGTTAATTATCGTATTCGTCCGTCTATTATCCACGTAGGACGTCGTTGTAGCTATAAGGAAGTTTATAAAGCGCTTGAAGAAAATATCATTCCTGACGATTTAGTAGATTTTATACCTATGCTTCGCGATTTAGCAGAGATTTCAAAGATTTTAAATCGGATGCGTCGTCGTAGAGGGGCATTAGACTTTGATTTTCCTGAGTATAAGGTATTACTTGACCTCGACGGTACGCCGTTGCGTATTGTAAAACGCGACCGAACTATGGCAGAGCGTCTTATCGAAGAATGTATGCTAATTGCCAATGAAACGGTAGCAACACATTTGAGAGATACTGAACGTACATCGGTATATCGTATTCATGAAAATCCAAGTGAAGAGAAATTAGATTTATTCCAAAAGGTATTAAATTATTTAGGTCAAAATCTCGTCATCAGTGCTGATGGCGTAACGCCACGAGATTTCCAAAAAATTCTTGATGTGGTGAAGGGACAGGATATAGAGCAAGTGGCTCAAATTATGACCTTACGCTCCATGCAGCAAGCAAAATATAGCATAGAAAATGTTGGCCATTTTGGTTTAGCGTCTACATGCTATACGCATTTCACATCTCCCATTAGACGGTATCCGGACTTGATGGTGCATCGTCTTTTAAAAGCGGATATGCATTGGAAAGGTGGATACTCTAAACGAGATGTAGATGAAGCCTTCTTGGCAGGTGCTGTGGAACATTCTTCCATACAAGAACAAGTAGCAACCGAAGCGGAACGTGAAACTACAGATCTTAAGAAGACTCAATACATGGTTCCCTTTGTAGGTGAAGTTTTTGAAGGTACTATTGCGAGCATAACATCCTTTGGTATGTTTGTAGAATTAGAGAATGGTATCGACGGTCTTGTGCATATTAGCATGATGAACGACGATTATTATTTCTTTGAAGAAGAACATTTTGTTCTTGTTGGTAAGCGGACAGGTAAAACCTATCATTTAGGTGAAAAGGTTACTGTTACACTTGTAAAAGCCGATGTAGAAAAGAAACAAATCGACTTTGTTCTTGGTGAAGTAGATAATCTGATAGCTATCCAAGAACAATTGAGCAATGGTTCTGACTATGCTACTAGTCGTGATGGTTTTGGAAATCTAAAGGGGCGAAAGTTATCCCGAAAAAACGGTAGAAAGACTTCTAAACGAGATGATTCAAAAGCTGGATGTTCTAGATATGATGCTTTCAGCAAAAAATCTAAAAAAGGCAAATCGAGTCGCAAGAAGTCGAATAAAGCTACAAAACGTAGTCAATCCAAAAAATCTAAAAGTAAACGTAAACGATAGAGGGAAATATGGCAAAGAAAACTAGCCCGTCGCTTATTGCTGATAATCGTAAGGCGCGTCATGATTTTCATATTCATGAAACCTATGAAGCTGGCATTGCTTTAACAGGAACAGAAATAAAATCTATCCGCCAAGGTAAGCTTAATCTTAAAGATAGCTTTTGTCGTATAGATAAAGGGGAAATCTTGTTGTATGGCGTTCATATTAGCCCATATGAACAAGGAAATCGCTTTAACCATGAACCAGAGCGGACACGTAAGTTGTTGATGCATAAATCTGAAATCAAAAAGTTACATGCCCAAGTTAAGGAGAAGGGGTTTTCTTTAGTACCACTTAACTTTCATTTCAGTCACGGTTATGTAAAGGTTACCGTAGGTTTAGTAACTGGTAAGAAATTATATGATAAGCGCCAAGATATGGCAGAACGTGATGCTAAGCGCGATATTGCTAAGCGAATTAAAGAACAACAAAAATATTAAGAATTATAAGGAATCAAGTCTATATGGCTTGGTTCTTTTTTTTTTTTTTTTTTTTG